>NZ_JBFLUG010000130.1:0-19930 GCF_041008525.1 Parafrankia sp. FMc2
TAGTCGGGACGGACCTCGGCGACCATCCGGACCGCACGACGCCGCAGCTCGGCGGGGTAAGGGGAAGGACGTGCCATGACTCGATCCTCTCAGAGAATCAAGCCTCCATCCGACCCGGGGCGGTTCAGCCAGGTGCGCACCGACGAGCTCGTGTAACCGGGTCATCCCGACCAGCCCTTCTGGCAGCCGCGCCTTCACCAGCCGCCGACCGGTCTCGTCCTGCACCTCCACATCGTGATGATCTTCCGCCCAGTCATCCCCGACGAACAGCACCCAGGCCTCCTCCGCGCCGGCAGCACAACCAGCAGCCCACGGGAGATCGGCCACGCCCTCATGGTCAAGTGGTCACGTCACGATCGACGGCCACGACATCCCATCGGTAGTTCGCTCTCCCGACCACCGGCAGGGGCACGGTCTGTTGCTAGGGCTCGCAGGCCCTGTGCCCAAGAGTGCTCACCCACCGGCGGCTACCGGCACCGAGCCTGCCGTATCGCGACCCGGTACGTCCCATTAGTGCCGGTCGCCGCGGATCGCAACACGGCACTCAGCCTGCCCGTCACAGCTTGTAGCGAATCAAAGCGGTTAGTTACCTCGCCGGAGCCCTGGGACTTCAGTCACGAGTCGTCGACACAACCCGGGTCACGGTATGTGATTATTGATCGGCGGGCGTGAGAGTAGGTGTGGATTCGACTGCCGACGGCCGGATCCACTGGAACTCGAGCACCGGCCGGCCGGTCCCGCCGTAGCGAGCGCGGCGCTCCACCAGCTCGGCGTTGACAAGGTGCTCCAGGTACCGTCGGGCGGTGACCCGCGACATGCCCAGTGCGGTGGCCGCCTCCCCCGCCGAGATTCCCTGCCCAGATGCACGCAGCAGGTCGACCACCGTATTCAAGGAATCAAGGCTCATCCCCTTGGGTAACATGGGCACATCCGCCCCGCGCAGCCTGGCCAGCATCTGGTCGACCTGGTGCTGGCCAGCCACGGCGCCACCGGCTGCCAGGGAGGTGCGGAAGGCTTGGTAACGCTCCAGCTTGTCGCGGAAGGTCGCGAACAGGAAAGGTTTTAACAGGTACAGCACGATCCCCTGGGAGACCGCGCCGCGCACCACGGTGAGGTCGCGGGCCGCGGTCACGGCGATGACGTCCGTCTGGTTCCCACTCGCTCGCATCCGCCGGACCACGTCGAGGCCGTGCAGGTCGGGTAAGCGCATGTCGAGCAGGACTAGGTCGATCTCGCGGTGGGCGAGCAGCCGCAGCGCGTCGGTGCCGGTGGCGGCCTGGCCGGCGAGACCGAAACCGGGCACTCGGGTCACGTACTCGGCGTGCGCGTCGACGGCCACCGGGTCGTCTTCGACCACCAGCACCTTGAGCGTTCCCATCGCAGCGATCACAGCTTACTCTCCCATCCGGTGTCAGGATACGGCCCCAGCGGCCCGCGTACACCCGGCGAGACGACCACCTCGGTGATCACGGTGGCAGTCGCAGCGGGCGATGCGGCGGCCGAAGTGGGGGGGGACGCGGCAGACGGGCCGGTGGCGGGGACGGGCAGCCGCACGGTGAACCCGGCGCCCTGCTCGTGGGTCACCTCGATCTGACCGCCGTGACGGTGCACGGTCTGCCCGACGAGAGCGAGACCGAGCCCGCGGCCGACCAGCCGTTCGTCACTCTTGGTGGACCAGCCGCGGCGGAAAGCCGCGGCGGCGTCCTCGGGCGCGAGTCCGGAGCCACTGTCGGCGAGGTGCAGCTCGAGGCTGGCATCGACGAGACGGGCCTGGACCCGCACCCAGCGCGGCGCCGGCGCGTCCAGCGCGGCATCGAGAGCGTTGTCAATCAGGTTGCCGACGATCGTCACCAGGTCCCGCGGTTCGAACAGCCCCTCCGGCACCTCGATGTCGTCGGCGATGATCAACTCGACGCCGCGTTCGCTCGCCTGCGCTGCCTTGCCGAGCAACAGCGCGGCGAGCACGGGTTCGGCAAGGGAAGCGGCGATCCGGTCCGTCAGCTTTTGAGAGAGGGCCAGCTCCTCGGTGGCGAACTCCAACGCCTGGCGCGGCCGACCCAACTCGATGAGGGATACGACGACGTGCAACCGGTTCGCCGCCTCGTGGGCCTGGGAGCGCAACGCCTCGGCGAAGCCGCGGACCGAGTCGACCTCGTCGGTCAGCGCCTGCAGATCGGTGTGGTCGCGCAACGTGACGACCGTGCCCAGATCTTCGCCGGCCCAGCAGGCCCGGGCCTGGTTGACGACGAGGATGCGGTCGCCGACGGGGTGAATCTCGTCGGTGCGCTCTCTGCCTTCGGCGAGTACCTCCGTCAGTGGAGACGGAAGCCGGACTGTCGTGGCGGGCGCGCTTTCCCCCAGCCTTAGCAGCCGGCGCGCCTCGTCGTTGACGAGAGCCAGCCGGCCGGCACGGTCCAGTAGCAGCAGACCCTCGCGCACAGCGTGCAGCACGGCGTCGTAGTACACGTACATCCGGTTCAACTCCACCGGTCCGAGGCCGTGAGTCTGGCGGTGCAGCCGGCTGCTGACCAATCCGGTGCCCACGGCGGCCAAGCCGAGCGCGGCGACGCCGGCCAAGCCGAGCGCGGGCAACTCACGGTGCAGCTCCCGACTCACCACGGAGCGGGTGACACCCACCGAAACCAGACCCAACACCTTCCCGGAGGCGGCGGAGGAGGAGGCCATCGCACCCGACCCGCCCGCCGAACCGGCGTCGTCGCCACCGATATCGAACACCGGGACCACGGCCCGCACGGACGGCCCGAGCGTGCCGGTGTAGGTCTCGGTCAGCACGCCGCCGGCGAGCGCGGGTTCCACATGACCGAGGAAGCGGCGGCCGACCTCGTCCGTGTTCGGATGGCTGTAACGGATGCGGTCGACGTTCATCACGACCACAAAGTCGGTACCGGTACGGAAGCGTACGTCCTCGGCGTAGGGAGCGAGCAGGCGGGACGGGGCGGCGTCGTGAAGCGCCGCCAGAACAGCCGGGGACGCGGCGACACTTTGCGCGATCGAAACGGTGCGTTCAGTCGCCGCACCCAGGGTTGCGCGCTGCGCCTGCACGTAGGCAGCGGCCACCGAAGCCACCGCCACGACCACGATCACCAGCACCTGCAGGCCGAAGATCTGTAACGCCAGGTTTCCGTGAACTCTAGGACGTCTAAGCCGACAGTCCACGAAACCGTTAGTTCCCGTCATGGACGAACATAATGAACACAACAGTGACTCGTGTCACTCCACGATCCACCCTGTGCTGACCGGACTCGGCCGATCATCGCGGCGCACGCGGCCGCGTCGAACCCGGCCGGCGGTGCCATACCCGGCCACGCTCCACCCACCGGTCACATCCGGGATCAGGAGGACACAGAACCCATGGTGCAGATCAACCGGGCACATATCAACCGAGCCGGACCCCACACGGCTGGCGCTCCCGGGACCCCGCCCCCCGAGCCGGGAACCAGGCGCGATCGTACGCACTTGCTCTACCTCAGCGTCATCGCCGCCGTCGTGCTGGGCGCTGCGCTCGGCATGCTGGCTCCTGGCGTCGGCAAGGACCTCAAGCCGCTGGGCGCCGGCTTCATCAGCCTGATCAAGATGATGATCAGCCCGGTGATCTTCTGTACAATCGTGCTCGGCATCGGATCCGTCCGTCAGGCCACGCAGGTCGGCAAGGTCGGCGGGTTAGCGCTCGGCTATTTCACGCTCATGTCCACCGTGGCGCTGGCCATTGGCCTCGTCGTCGGCAACATCATCCATCCCGGGTC
The DNA here is from genome assembly GCF_041008525.1 of Parafrankia sp. FMc2. NCBI lineage: Bacteria > Bacillati > Actinomycetota > Actinomycetes > Frankiales > Frankiaceae > Parafrankia > Parafrankia sp. FMc2. The sequence continues at coordinate 3,765 of NZ_JBFLUG010000130.1, forward strand.
CAACCTGTACCTGAGCGTGACCCAGGCAGCCGCGGGAGCGGCCCAGGCCAAGGGCACTCATACAAGCACGGTCGACTTCCTGCTCGGGATCATCCCGACGAGCCTGCTCTCGGCCCTCACCGCAGGCGAGGTGCTCCAGACCCTGCTCATCGCGCTGCTGGTCGGGTTCGCCCTGCAGGCGATGGGTTCCGCGGGTGAGCCGGTGCTTCGAGGCATCCGCCATGTCCAGCGTCTGGTCTTCCGCGTCCTCGTGATGATCATGTGGCTGGCACCCATCGGCGCCTTCGGCGCGATCGCGGCGGTGGTCGGATCCACCGGCTGGGAGGCCATCACCAGCCTGCTGCAGATCATGCTCGGCTTCTACGCGACCTGCCTGATCTTCATAGTGATCGTGCTAGGTCTGTTGCTGCGGACCGTCGCCGGTATCTCGATCTTCTCCCTGCTGCGTTACCTCTCCCGGGAGCTGCTGCTCATCCTCTCGACCTCGTCGTCGGAGTCGGCGCTGCCCCGCCTCATCGCCAAGATGGAGCACCTGGGCGTCGCCCGCCCGGTCGTCGGCATCGCCGTGCCGACCGGCTACTCCTTCAACCTCGACGGCACGGCCATCTACCTCACCATGGCCTCACTGTTCGTCGCGGACGCCACCGGGCAGCCGATGTCCGTCGGCGAGCAGATCTCCCTGCTGCTCTTCATGATGATCGCGGCCAAGGGCGCCGCCGGGGTCACCGGCGCGGGTCTGGCCACCCTGGCTGGCGGCCTTCAGTCGCACCGTCCCGAGCTGGTCGACGGCGTCGGCTTGATCGTCGGCATCGACCGGTTCATGTCCGAGGCGCGCGCGATCACCAACTTCGTGGGCAACTCGGTCGCGACCGTCCTGCTCGGTGCGTGGACCGGCGAGCTCGATCACGAACGCGCCCACAAGGTGCTGCGCGGCGAGATCCCCTTCGACGAGGTCTCACTGCTCGCCGACGTGGATGAGCCGGCCACCATCGCCGGCTCCGGCCCTCAGCGCGACGCATCCGACAACGGCGCCACCGATGCCGCCTACGGCGGGGTCGATGCCCTCAGCCAGGGCATATCCACACACGGTGGGACTCCGCTCACCGCTTCCGGCGCCGCCACGCCCGGCGCGACGGCGAAGTAGCCCGAGACAGTCGACGAGCGGCGGCAGTCCGGAAAGGTATGTCGGTGAGAGCGCGTCCGAGAAGGAACGTTCGATCAGGCAGACGCTCCGCACCCAGGTCGGCCAGCGGCGATGCTCGCCGGACTCCGCTGGCCGACGCGGGTAGATCAGTATGGTCTTTTCCAGACGCCGTCCTCGGCACCCTCGTGCCGCGAGGCCTCCCGTCCCGTGATCTCCCTACAGCCACGCCGCGGGCCGCTGGCGTCTGTGCCACCCCCTCATCGGGCTGTCGGTCCACCCGCCCCCGGCGCCCCTATCTGTCAGCATGAGGTGAGGCAGGTTCCAGCGATCGAACAGACCGGCTACACACAGAACACGATCGCACGGGCGCTCGTCACGGCCAGTAGCGGGCTGATCGGCCTGTCCATCCCGGTGATCACCAACCCCTACTTCACCGACGTGATCCACGCGATCGAGACGAACGTGTCTGCCACCGGTTACACCCTGATACTCGCCGACTCGCGCGAGGACCCCGAGCATGAGCTCCGGGCCCTCCGGGCGCTTCTTCAACGTCGGATCGACGGGTTGATCATCGTACCGGCCGGCGGTGACAGTCAGCTGGCGTTTGAGCACCTCGCTGCGAGCTCCGTGCCGACGGTACTCATCGACCGGCTGGCGTCAGCCGAGTTCGATCAGGTCGGACCAGACAACGAGGAGCCGAGCGCGCAGCTCGTCGAGCACCTCGCAGAGCTGGGACACGACCGAATCGGCATGATCGCAGGCCTGAACGGTCTCACCACCACCCGCGAGCGACTGGCCGGCTATCGACGAGGGCTGGACCGACACGGACTGCCTTATGACGAGAAACTAGTTGCCGGCGGCGGTTCCCAGATCGAGGGTGCCAGGGCAGCCGCCCACACCCTGCTAGCACTGCCGAGTCCGCCAACCGCGCTGGTCGTCGCCAACAACCTCATGACGATCGGGACCATGCAGGCACTACGGGAGACAGGTCGGCGCGTGCCCGACGACATCGCGCTTACCTGCTTCGACGACTTCGAATGGGCCGACCTCTTCTCGCCCCGGCTGACCACCATGGCCCAGCCACGCGTTGAGTTGGGCAACGTCGCGGTGGAGTTGCTGATGCGACGCCTCGCCGACCCTACGGTACCTCCACGCACGGTACGACTCCCCCCCCCAGTTCCATGCACCGCGACTCCTGCGGCTGCACACTCAAACAACGAATGGTGATGGGCCAGAACAAGGGGGTCAGCGGCCCTTCCAGTCCGCCAGCCTGACACAGGCGGGTCACCTGATATACCGTTCACCCGTCCCTGATTGTCCTATGGATGATCGTGGCGCGAGTACGCCCGCTTCCGGCACCGCCGACTCGGTCGGAGGGAACCTCCGTGTTAAATGCGATGCGCCGGCTAAGATTTCCGACTTCCTGCCGATTCTGCCCGGCTCGAGGCACTTTTTTCCAGGCGCCGGACACGACGCCGTTCAGCACTATGGAACAGGGAGCGCAGGGATAAGCTGCGGTTCACCCAGTCATGCAAGATTCGCCGCAACGAGGTGTCGTGAAGATCTCTAAAAGAAGGCGGCCATTTTTTGTGGTCGCTGCCTTACTTGGCGGTGCGCTAGTGCTCGCTGGTTGTAGTCCAGTCAGCGAGTCAACAACCAGCCAGGCGTGCGATACTCCCGGAATCACCGCTGGCGAGGTCCGCCTTGGGCTCTTGATATCCGAGAGTGGCGCGGGAGCATCGATGGCCCAGCCGTTCAGGGCGGGCGTCGACGCCCGCCTGGGCGTGGCGAACGCGGCCGGAGGGGTCCACGGACGCAGGGTTACATACGTGTGGCGAGACGACGAGTCGGCATCGGCGGTCAACCTTGCTTCGGCACGAGATCTCCTCTCCACGGACGAGGTATTTGGAATCGTCGAGGCCAGCGCGGAGGCGTACGGTTCGTCAGCACTTCTACACGACTCTGGGATCCCGGTCGTGGGTATAGCACTGGATCCCACCTGGGCCTCCAACGACAATATGTTTAGCTTTACGAACATGATGGCAAAAAATTCTTCCGTCAGCATCTGGGGCGATTTTGTCGCAGCCCAAGGCGGCCGTCGTGCATTGATATTAAGGCACGCATCCTCTGCGGCTTCAGACATCCTCGCAACGAGAATGTCCGATAGTCTGCAGGCTGCTGGAGTAGCCATTCTTGGAAACGACGAGATCAGCGCCCTGACGCTCGTTCCCGCCGTTATCGGCGAGCGGATCAAAGCCACCGCAGCCGACACTGTAGTATTTGCCATGGACGCTGAGAACTCCTATCGGATCGTGGCAGCGGCCCGAGCAGCCGGTGCGGCAATCAGGGTCGCTCTGGTGCCACCGGACGGCTACGACCCCCGAGCGCTCCACGACTGGGGAAGCGCCATCGCGGGCACCTACTCCTATCTTCCGATCACACCGTTTGAGGTGAGCACCCCCGTCTACCGCGGGTTCTTCAACGCCATGGCCGCCTATGCGCCTCAGTTGCAGCCACCGAATCAAACCTTCGCAGCGGAGGGCTGGATCGCCGCCGACATGTACCTGCGCGGACTGGCCATGGTGGGGGGCTGCCCGACCCGCGCAGAGTTCATCAGCGGCCTGCGGTCCGTTCAAGCCTACGACGCTGAGGGGCTGCTACCCGCGTCGTTGAACATCAGCACAAGCGTTGGCGAGATCATCCGCTGTCTGCACTTCGTGCAGGTCGCGCCCGATGGGACCCATTTCGCGCAGGTAACCCCGACGCCGCTGTGCGGCAGGCGGCTAGCCACAGACGACTGAGAGAGTTAGCTGTGCGGGCGACTACTGCTAGTAGGACTTGGTCCCTGTTGGTGGAGTGACCGGTGGGGCCGGTGGTAGTGATCGACGTAGTCGGTGAGGACGGCGATCAGGTGTCGTTCGCTGAAGATGAGGAGGGAGTCGAGGCCTTCGCGGCGGACGGTGCCGACCCAGCATTCCGCGAAGGCGTTCGCGACCGGAGTCCGCTTAGTACTGCAATGGAGATAGCCCGCACTATAAAATGATCCACTAACAACCTCGGGCCCCGGCACCCGGGGTTACGGAATACCCTTAGGATTTGACCGTGCCACGAAGAGCCAAGATAGTTTGCACCCTCGGCCCGGCCACCAACTCGCCCGAGATGGTCCGCGCCCTCGTCGACGCCGGGATGGACATTGCCCGGCTCAACTTTTCGCACGGATCCCACGAACAACACGCAGCAGCTCACGCTCTCGTCCGGGAGGCCGCCGAGGCCTCCGGTCGCAGCGTCGGAACCCTCGCCGACCTGCAGGGTCCCAAGATCCGGCTCGGGAGGTTCACCGACGGCGGCGTCACGCTGCTGCCCGGACAGCACTTCACGGTCACCGTCCGTGACATTCTTGGTAACCAGGAGCAGGTCGGCACCACCTACGCCGGGCTGCCCCGCGACGTCTCCGCCGGAGACACCATCCTCGTCGACGACGGTCGGCTGAACCTGCGCATCGACGGTGTCGAGGACACCGACGTCCGCACCACGGTCGTGATCGGCGGCAAAGTCAGCGACAACAAGGGCATGAACATCCCGAGCGCGGCCCTGACCGTGCCGGCGCTGTCCGATAAGGATGCCGACGACCTGCGCTTCGCCCTCAAGCTCGGCGTCGACATGATCGCGCTGTCGTTCGTCCGGTCCACCGAGGACTACACGGCGGTCCGCGCAATCATGGACGAGGTCGGGATCCGTGTCCCGGTCCTCGCGAAGATCGAGAAGCCACAGGCCGTCGACGAACTCGACGGGATCATCGAGGCCTTCGACGGCCTCATGATCGCCCGCGGCGACCTCGGTGTCGAGCTGCCACTCGAGGACGTCCCCCTCGTCCAGAAACGGGCCGTGAGCCAGGCGCGTGAGCGGGCCAAGCCTGTCATCGTCGCCACCCAGGTCCTCGAGTCGATGGTGAACGCCCCCCGGCCGACCCGGGCTGAGGCCAGCGACTGCGCCAACGCCGTCCTCGACGGCGCCGACGCGATCATGCTCTCGGCCGAGACGAGCGTCGGGTCCTACCCGATCGAGTCCGTCGCGACGATGGCGCGGATCATCGAGACCGCCGAGGCCGACCTCGGGCGCATCTCCCCGCTGCGCACGGCGCCCCGCACCCTCGGTGGCGCCATCGCCCAGGCGGCGGTGAGTGTCGGCGAGGCCGTCGGGGCCCGGTACTTGGTCGCCCACACCGTCAGCGGTGACACGGCCCGACGTCTGGTCCGTTACCGCAGCTCCGTCCCGGTGCTCGCGTTCACCCCCATCCTCGGCGTGCGCAACCAGATGGCGCTGTTCTGGGGGGTCGAGACGATCCTCGTCCCGTTCGCGGAGAGCACGGACGAGATGGTCCGCCAGGTTGACACCGCCCTACAGCAGATCGAGCGCTGTCGGCCCGGCGAGCTCGTCGTGGTCGTCGCGGGCACGCCGCCCGGCGTCGCGGGCACGACGAACACGATGCGGGTGCACCGCATCGGAGAGGCCATCTGATCGAAGATCCTGATCGGTGCCCTGGCTCCCACAGCCGGGAGTGTCCGATCAGCGGTCGGGTAGCCCGGGGGATCTCACCCCCGGGCTCCCACAGAGTCGGGTAGGCCGCCGGCGAGGTGCCCACTCTCGTGGGTCTTTTTCCGTCGGCCCCCCGCCGAACCCGCCGGGCGGCGTTAACCGCAAAGGGCTCTCCAATGGTTATGCCGTGGGTTGCGTGGTAGGCCGGCCGGCGTGGATGGCCTTGCGGCAGGGGCGGCAGGTGACGAGTGTCTTTCTCTGTCGCATGGCCATGACTCGGATCCAAGCCGTTTTTTCGCGTCGTCCTGATCTGTTGAGGTCCGCGAGGTGGCGGATGTGGTGGACTTCCGCCCTGTCCGTTGCTCCGCAGATCTCGCAGGCGCCCGCGAGGATCCGGTGGATCAACTCGTTGCCGCGGGCGGTGTTCAGGACGAGCGCCCGGTCTTCGAGGGCTACCGTTTTCTGCCGTTGTAGCGGTATTCCGCCGAATCGTGCGACCAGTGGTTTCCTGCCGTCGCGCTGGACGGTAACCTGAAAGCAGGTGCGCGGTCCGTGGTCCGTCTTCATGGTGGTCTTGTATTTCCGGGCCATCGTGTTGACGGTGGAGCGGTGCTTGCCTGCCAGGGTCTTGAGCATGGAGGTTTTCATGGTCCAACGCAGTTTCTGGAGCTGGTAGACGTCACCGGCGAGCAGGTAGTACTGAACGACGCCCCGGTACTCGGCCTGATACTTCGACACGATCGTGTAGTCGGTGTCGTCGAGCATCTGTGGCCGTTGCGCGGGTTCGCCGCGCCGGGTTTACTAGGTACATTTGTTTCTGATCACCTCTGGGGGGGGGCCCGTAGCCCGATGGCTCCGTTGACCGACCGGCGACCCCGGGCGATCTTCGTGTCGGAGTGCTGGGCGCCGATATCGTAGCCGAGGAACGACGTCATTCCGGTGGGTCCGCACATCTACCATCTGGAGATTGGGATTCAGGCAATCCAGCTTTCGCCATATCGTGCGGGCTCAACAGCGGCCCGTCTTCGACGCCTTCGCGACGCCCGCCGTCTCCTCGCATGCTGCTGTCCCCCTGATTACGTAGGTGGGAATGGGATCTCCATGGCCGTGGTGACGGCTGCCACCATGGCGATGCCCCAGCCGGCAAGCCGTTCCGGAATGGCCGACGCAGGGCCAGGCGTCATGACCGCCAGGACAAAGGCCATCAGCGTGGCCTGTCCGGCGACGGCGAAATACGCGTTGAGGACCCCGGAAAATAGCACAACCCATGCAACCAATGCAGTCGCCGGTACCGCTAGCCAGGCCGACCGGGAAGACAGCGTCCCGATGACGAGAAGCGGAACGGCGCCGAGTGCGAACGCAGCATAGGCCATCAGCCTGGCACTAGCCGGCCCGGTGAACTCGACGAACTCCAACAGGACGTAGGAGCCGAACCAGGCGAACAGGCTCAGCCGCACGTCCCCGCCGACCAGATAGGTAACGGCCAGCAACACGGGGGCTACGACAGCCACCCGGACGGCCGCCTTGAGGTTAATCAGCCCGGGGTCGCCGGAGAACGCCCCAGCGAGCCGTCCCGACCACCCGTTCCGCATCAGCAGCTCTACCAGCCCTGGATCGTCGCCATACCGACCCAGACCCTCCCACACCCCACTGAAGACGGAAACATTTGGACAGAACCCAACCCGCCGCACGTGCCATCTCGACTACCCGACCCACACCCTCGTCAGGTGCGCTGCCACCGCGCCAAGGGTGGGAGTGTCCGATCAACGTGGAACAGAGCCGTTGATCGAGCACTTCCTCACCGCTCGCCCTCGTCGTCTGATCACCAGGCCTAACTGCGGCCCGATGTGCCGCACCTTCCCAAGATCGAATAATCCCTCATATCCGATTTGGCGTCGCGCAGCAGCGCATCAGCAGGCATCTGCTCGACCTTGCGCCCGACGGCCTGATCGTGAAGGTCGAGCAGCAGGAGCTCGCAGACGCGATCGACTTGAGGCGTATAATGGCCGCGCGATCGCTAGCTGCGTGCAGCCTGCCTCGTGGTGCGACACCCGTCGCGTATCCGCGTCCGTGACCCGAGCGAACTACACGTCCTGGCGTCGGGACGGGAGGCAAACGCCGTGCTGGGCAAGCCGCGGAAAGGGGGCGAGACCGTCGACCTCCGCCCTTGATGAACCCGCTGCTGCCCCTGCATCTCCCGCTTCGGCGACGCGGTTGCTCGCCATCGAGTGTCTAGCTGGCCTGGAGGCACTGACCGACGAGCTGGTTGGCGCCGTCCATGCGGGCGACCGTCCCTGGATCGCAGCCTACGACACGGTGTCAGTGGATGATCTGCGTCGGGGTTGCAGCGCCTACCTGCGGCGAGTCCTCGAACGAATCGCAGGCGAGGTCTCGGACGTAACAGACGACGAAGTGGCGGTGGGCATTGGCCGCGCCCGGGCGGAGCAGGGCGTCCCGCTGGAGGTGATGTTGCGAACCTTCCGGCTAGGCGGGCGAGTCGTGTGGGAGGGCTTGCTGCGTGCGGCCCGGCGTACCGGGGCGAGCTCGGAGATCATTGGCCCAGCGGCGACCGTGCTCTGGACCGTCGTCGATGGCATGTCCTCGTCGCTGTCAACGGCATACCGGCAGATGCAGCTCGACCAGCTACGCCGGGCCGAGCGACGGCGCCACGCGGTGTTCGAGGATCTCCTGGCCGGGCGTGCAGACGACGCGGCATTCCTGCAGCGCGTAGCCGGCGAACTCGACCTGCCCGTTGGTGGGCGGTACCTGGTAATAGTTGCTGCCCTGTCTGGGCAGCGGTCACCGGCCGGGCGCGCGCAGATGGTGCTGGACTCTCACCGTATCCGGTCGATTTGGCATGAACGGGCCGATACGGTCGTCGGGGTCGTCCCACTGCCCGAGACGTCGTCCTTTTCGAGTCTGTCGTCCGATACGGGCGCGGCGCTGGGCGTGCGTGCGGCCGCCGCACACGTCGACGGCGGCCTGGCCGCCGTTGCTCTGGGTCATCGACTCGCTACCTTGGCGCTGAGCACGGTGTCCGTCAACGCGTCGGGCCTTGTGAGCATCGACGAACGTGTCCCAGAATCCCTTCTCGTCCGCTCCCCGGAGCTGTGCCGCCGGCTCATCGACACCTGGCTTGGCCCGGTACTCGCCCTGCCTGTCAAGGAAGCCAAGCCCCTCTTGGACACCTTGACCGCCTGGCTCGAGGCCGACCGGTCAGCCTCGGTGGCTGCCGAGCGACTCTTCTGTCACCGCAACACCGTACTGAACCGGTTGCACCGCGTCGCAATCCTCACCGGACGGAGCCTCGACGGCCGGCGACCCTTCGTCGAGCTGTCGCTAGCGCTGAGCGCCCTGGAGCTTCCCGAGCCACCCGCTTTCTGATACGCCTCTGTCGGCGGAACGCCGCTATCCGGAGCGGGCGGGTCGACGGACGGCGGGCGAGTCGACGCTTGGGCATGGTGCACAAAAGCCGACCACCAGCTCTGGGCACTTCGGCATGGTCCCAGCGCTCCGGATAAAGAACACTCGACCTCAGCGCGGGCGGTGTGTCTTCCCCTGCGGTGACCATCGTCGAAGGGCTCACCGGCATGCCAGATTTCGATCTGCTCGTCCTCGGTGGCGGACCCGGGGGGTACGTCGCTGCGATCAGGGCCGCCCAGCACGGCCTCTCCGTGGGGTTGGTGGAGAAGGAACGCCCCGGTGGCGTGTGTCTGAACTGGGGCTGCATCCCCACCAAGGCGATGCTGCGCTCGGCCGAGGCGTTCGACGTGGTCCGCCGAGCACACGAGTTCGGGGTGCGCACGGGCGAGCCGACCGTCGACTATGACGCCGTCCGGCGCCGTAAGGATGACATCGTCAAGGGACTGGCCGACGGCGTGGCGGGACTTCTGCGGGCTAACAGCGTCACCACAATCGCCGGCCACGCCCGCATGACGGGGCCGACCTCGGTCGAGATCCTCGAGGTCGGTGACGCGCCGCTCGGGCCCGGGGGGCCCCTGTACGCCGCGCCCCCTACGGGCATGACGGCCACCCGGTCGGTCAGCGCCCGCGATGTCGTCATCGCCACGGGCTCACGGCCCGCCGAGCTCCCGGTGCCTGGCGCGGACCTGCCGGGTGTGATCACGTCCGACGGTGCGTTCGGCCTGACCGAGGTGCCCGAGCGCGTCGTAATCGTCGGCGGCAGTGCCGTGGGAGCCGAGTGGGCCACCCTCTTCGCCGAGTTCGGAGCCGCGGTCACCGTGGTCGAGATGCAACCGACCCTGGTCCCGGCCGAGGACGCAGCGATCGGCGCCGCCCTAGCCCGTTCCTTTCGCTCGCGTGGGATCGGTGTACTCACCAGTTCAACCGTCTCCGCCATCGAGGTGGCCGCACCGCTGCGCGTGGTCGTGGACGGCCCGGAGCCCGGGTTGATCGAGGCGGATGTCGTCCTGGTGGGAGCGGGTCGCGTCCCCAACACCCGGGACCTCGGGCTCGACGTGGCCGGGGTCACCACCGACCGGCGGGGTTTCGTAACGGTCGACGACCGGATGCGGACCGATGTCAAGCACGTGTTCGCGATCGGCGATGTGACGGGTCGGGCCATGCTGGCCCACGTCGCCTCGCACCAGGGCCTCGTCGCGGCGGACGTGGTCGCCGGGCACGACCGCCGTATGGACTACCGCGTGGTCCCCGCCGCGACCTTCACGCACCCTGAGATCGCGAGCGTCGGGCTGAACGAGGCGGCCGCCCGGAAGGCGGGCATGGACGTCACCGTCGCCACCTTCCCCTTCGCGGGCCTGGGTCGTTCCCGTACGTTCGGCCGTACCGAGGGCTTCATGAAGATCGTCGCTGGTACGGCTCACGGCGAGATCCTGGGCGTCCACGTCATCGGCCCGTCTGCCAGCGACCTGATCACGGAGGGCGCGCTAGCCCTGACGCTCGAGGCGACGCTCGATGAGCTCGCAGAGACGGTCCACGCCCACCCCACGCTCGGCGAGATCGGCATGGAGGCCGCGCTCGTCGCGCTCGGCCTGCCCGTGCACGCGAACCCGCCACGAACCCGCTGAACCGGAGGGGACCTCATGGCCACCCGCACCGCCCGCCGCCGGAACGAAGCGACGACGATTGACCACGCACCGATCAGCTCCGAGGACCCGGATACGCTGCGTCAATACCTGCGCCAGATGGCACTGATCCGCCGCTTCGAGGAGCGCGCGGCGCAGGGCTACACCCAGGCCAGGATCGGCGGCTACTGCCACCTCAACCTGGGCGAGGAAGCGACCGTGGTCGGAACGATGGCCGCACTGCGCCCCACCGACTACCTCTTCACGAACTACCGCGAGCACGGCTACGCGATCGCGAAGGGCATCGACCCGGGCCGGGTCATGGCCGAGTTGTACGGCCGCACGACCGGCACCTCGAAGGGCTGGGGCGGCTCGATGCACATGTTCGACACCGAGGCCCGCTTGCTGGGCGGATACGGGATCGTGGGCGGCCAACTACCACTCGCCACCGGCGCTGCCCTGGCCGTCGCATACCGCGGGGGCGATGAGGTCGTCCTCTGCCAGATGGGTGACGGGACCACGAACATCGGCGCCTTCCACGAGTCGCTCAATCTGGCCGCCCTGTGGAACCTGCCGATCGTCTTCCTAGTTGTCAACAACGACCTCGGGATGGGCACGACGGTCGACCGGTCCTCGGCCGAGCCGGAGCTGTTCAAGCGTGCCTCGGCCTACCGAATGCACGGCGAACGCGTGGACGGCGCGGACGTGCTCGCCGTCCACGCGGCCACGGCGAGGCTGGTTGAGCGGGCCCGCACCGAGAGCCGCCCGGCCCTGCTTGAGGCGGTGAGCAAACGACTCAAGGGCCACTCCGTCGTCGACCCCGCCCGGTACCGCTCCGCGGACGACGTCGCGGCCGCCCGAGATGCCGACCCGCTGGTCCGTTTCCGCGCCGCTCTGGCCGCCGCGCGCGTCTTCGACGAGGCCGAGCTCGACACCGTCGTCGCTGAGGGACGGGCCGCCGCGGATGATGCGGTCGCCTTCGCCGCCACGAGCCCGCATCCGGACGTTTCGACACTTTTCGACCACACCTACGCAACCCCGGTGGCCAGCGTGGCACGGCGGCTCCCCGCCGACCCCATCTTCTGACCCATCCAGGCCGCCCCCGTACCGCAAGGAGCACCCATGCCTGTCCTCTCCTACCGCGAGGCCCTGCGCAGCACGTTGCGCGAGGAGCTCATCCGGGACGACAACGTCTTCCTGATCGGTGAGGAGATCGGCGTCTTCGAGGGTTCATACAAGATCACCGAAGGTCTGCTCGGCGAGTTCGGCGACAAGCGGGTCCGGGACACCCCGATCTCGGAGGAGGGCTTCGTCGGGGCCGCGATCGGGGCGGCGATGCTAGGACTGCGCCCGGTTGTGGAGCTGATGACGATCAACTTCTCGCTCATCGCCATTGACCAGATCGTCAACCATGCGGCGAAGATTTACGGGATGTTCGGCGGGCAGACGAGCGTTCCGATGGTCATCCGCACGCCGGGTGGCGGCGGGCAGCAACTCGGCGCCACGCACTCGCAGAACATCGAGCTTTACTACGCGTTCGTCCCGGGTCTGAAGGTCGTCGCCCCGAGCACCCCAGCCGACGCGAAGGCCCTGCTGCGAACCGCGATCCGCGACGACGATCCCGTGCTGTTCCTCGAAAACCTCGCGCTCTACAACGTCAAGGGCGAGGTGCCCGAGGATCTGCCGACGGCGGAGATCGGCAGAGCCGCGGTGACCCGACCGGGCACCGACATCACCCTCATCGGCTACTCCCGGATGGCGGCCGTCGCCCTCGATGCCGCCGAGAAACTGGCTGCCGAGGGCGTGTCAGCCGAGGTCGTCGACCTGCGGTCGCTGCGCCCGCTGGACCGCGAGACACTCGTCCGCTCGGTGCGCAGGACCGGATGCGCTGTCGTCGCCGAGGACGACTGGCTCACGTACGGCATTGGGGCCGAGGTCGCCGCCTCGATCTCCGAGGGCGCTTTCGACCACCTCGACGCGCCCGTGCGTCGCGTCGCTGCGGCCGAGGTGCCGCTCCCCTACGCAAAGTCGCTCGAGGACGCCGCACTACCGTCGGTCGACTCGGTCCTCACCGCGGCGCGCGAAACCCTGCACGCTGTCGGCCGCCGCTGACACCTCCGCCGACCGACGCCGAGTATCCGAGGAAGGGCCATGCCCGAGATCACGATGCCCCGCCTGTCCGACACGATGGAGGACGGCCTGATAGCGCTGTGGCGCAAGCAGGTCGGCGACAAGATCACCAGCGGTGAGATACTCGTCGAGGTCGAGACCGACAAGGCAATCATGGAGCTTGAGGCGTACGACGACGGCGTCCTAGAGCGGATCCTCGTCGATGAGGGCGGCCGAGTGCCGATCGGCACTCCCATCGCGGTGATCGGCGACGGAACCGGCACGGCGTCGTCCCCCGACTCGTCGGGCGGGCCGGCGTCGAACACCGCCCCCGGCCCGGCCTCACCCGCCTCGACCACCTACGGGCGCACGGACACCACAGGCGGTACTGACGGCGCCGGAGCTTCCGCCGACAGCGCGGGGGACAGCCGTGCAGACCGTCCCCGTTCCTCACCGCTAGCCCGCAAGATTGCGGCCGAGCGGGGCGTGGACCTCGCCAACATCGTCGGCACAGGCCCCGGGGGACGGATCGTACGCGTCGATGTGGAACACGTGGCCGACACCATATGGAGCAACGGCATCATCCTGCCCGAACCGGTGCGCCCGGCTCCGAACGGAACCCCGACGGCACGCGACGCCGCGCGGTCCCCGGCACCCGAGGCGGATGTCGACGAGCTCCCACTGTCCGGGATACAGCGAGTGGCCGCGAAGCGGCTGACCGAGAGCAAGCAGCAGGCTCCGCACTTCTACCTCACGCGCGCAGTCGACCTCACGGCACTCACGGCCTTCCGCACGACCCTCAACGAGACTCTGGCCGCGACCGGTGGGCCCAAGCTGAGCATCAATGACCTCATCGTCAAAGCCGTCGCGACAACGATCCGCGCTAACCCGTCCGTCAACGTGTCCTTCGGTGGGGACGTCCTGCGCCGGCACCGGCGGATCAACCTGGGCATCGCAGTTGCGGTGGAATCGGGACTGGTGGTGCCGGTCATCACCGACGCCGACCGGCGGCCGGTGTCTGAGATCGCCACCATCGGCCGGGAGCTCGCCGAGCGCGCCCGCGCCGGCCGCCTGCAACCCGCTGACATGAGCGGTGGCACCTTCACGATCTCCAACCTCGGGATGTTCGGCATCGAGCAGTTCGCGGCCGTCATCAACCCGCCCGAGGCCGCGATCCTCGCGGTAGGCGCCGCCACCCAGGAGGTGCGGATCGTTGACGGCGAGATGGTAGCGCGCGCGATCCTGCGGCTGACGCTGTCCGCAGACCATCGCGCAATCGATGGCGCGACCGGCGCCCGGTTCCTCCAGGACCTCGCAAGGATGCTCGAGACCCCACTCCGGATCGTCAGCTGAAAGGAGTCAGTTGCATTGTGGGAAGGCAGGGGGGTCTGTTGCATCGGCGGAGTCCGCTGTCCCGCGGCCGTCGATCGGTCATGATCGAGTGATGCGTCGACGTCGTGCCTGTCCACCAGTCCCGACATCGGAGTTCGCGGGGTTTCGGTTCCCACCTGAGGTGATCATTCTCGCTGTCCGCTGGTACCTGCGATACGCCCTGTCGGGGTCTGTTGCATTGGGGGATGGCAGGGCATGGCTGACCCTGCCGAGTGGGTGATCAGATCGCGAGGGTGAGCTCGGTGAACGCGGCTGTCAGCCGTGTGTGCGGGTCGGTGTCGGTCCCGAGTTCGTAGTGGCCGCGGCGGAGGGTCTGTTGCATTGCGGGATGGCAGGGCATGGTCGACCCTGCCGAGCGGGTGATCAGATCGCGAGGGTGAGTTCGGTGAACGCGGCTGTCAGCCGTGCGTGCGGGTCGGTGTCGATCCCGAGTTCGTAGTGGCCGCGGCGGATGTTCTGGACCAGCGCATGCCCTGCGCTGATCGTCTGGGCGGAACGCAGCCGTTTCAGGCCGTGCATCGGGCGGAGCCGGGCTTTCAACCGGCTGTGATCGGATTCGATCCGATTGTTCTCCCGCGCGGCGTCGACGTGGCAGGCCTCGGGGAGCAGCTCGTCGAGGATCCGCGGGTAGACCGGGGCCTTGTCGGTGGTGACCTCGACCGGCCGGCGGCCGTGAGACAACGCCGCGGTGAAGAACCGGCGTGCCGCAGCCTGATCACGGCGGGTGCTGGCGAGGACGTCGATGACCTGCCCGTGCTGGTCAACCGCCCGGTACAGGTAGGTCCAGTGGCCGGCGACCTTGACGTAGGTCTCGTCGACGAACCACCTGTCCCCAGGACGGTGCCGACACGACCGCGCGGCGTCGACCAACAAGGGCGTGAAGCGTTGGACCCACCGGTAGACCGTAACGTGATCAACCTCGAGGCCGCGTTCGGCCAGCAGCTCCTCTACATCCCGGTACGACAGGGCGTATCGCAGGTACCAGCGGACAGCAAGAATGATCACCTCAGGTGGGAACCGAAACCCCGCGAACTCCGATGTCGGGACTGGTGGACAGGCACGACGTCGACGCATCACTCGATCATGACCGATCGACGGCCGCGGGACAGCGGACTCCGCCGATGCAACAGACCCCCGTGGACCGGCGTTAGAGACATGCCCCGTCGAGGGCCGAACAATGAGGAACCGGCACTGGGCCTCACCACCTGGGGAGTCGTCGCATCGACTTCACCAGGAGGCCAGATTGCGTTACGTCGGGTGGGACTGGGCGAGCCGGGCCCACGACGTCACGGTGCTCGAGGACGACGGCAGCGTCGTGGACCGGTGGGCGTTCTCCCATACCGAGTCCGGGTGGATCTCGACGTTGCACCGGCTACGCCGGTTCGGGGATCCCCACGATCTACCGGTGATCATTGAGCGGACCAGCGGACTGGTCGTCGACCGTCTTCTCGATGCGGGACATCCGGTCGTGCCGGTACATCCGACATCGTTCCACGCGGCCCGCCCCCGCTGGGGAGCCTCCGGGGCGAAGTCCGATCCGGGTGACAGCTACAAACTGGCCGACTACCTGCGCACCGATGGCCATCGCCTGCGCCGACTGGCCCCGACCGATCCCGGTCTGCGTGAACTGCAGGCCCTGGTGCGGCTCCGCGACGACCACGTCCGTGCCCGCACCGCAGCAACCAACCAGCTCACCGCCACTCTCGACGCCCACTGGCCAGGCCCACGAGACCTGTTCTGCTCGTTGGCCTCACCAATCGCGTTGGCGTTCCTCTCCGACTACCCCACCCCGCAGGCAGCGGCGCGTCTCGGTGAAGCTCGGATGGCCGCGTTCACCCGGCGGCACTCCTACCGCGGAGGCAAGACCCCCGCGGATCTCCTTGCCCGGCTCCGCGCCGCACCGGTCGCCCCCCTCGGCCTGCCACCCGCAACCCTCACCG
>NZ_JBFLUG010000131.1:0-19913 GCF_041008525.1 Parafrankia sp. FMc2
TGCCCGCCCATGTGGGAGCCCGAGCCCGGTGCCGCGACGAGTGGCACGCCGGGTTCCGAGGGGGCGGCGGCGCAGCAATGCGCCGCCGCTACCCGACCCTCACCGAAACCTGCGACCCTCCCGCCGAAGCCGAAGCCGAAGCCGAAGCCGAAGCCGAAGCCGAAGCCGGGGCCGGGGCGTTGCCGTTGCGGCTGATCACGGGCGTTCTCACCACCGAGGCGACCGTCCCCGACGTGAAGGCCACCCTGCCCGTCCAAGCCGCCCTCGCCGAGCGTGGCCTGACCCCCGCCGAGCACTACCTCGACGCCGGCTACTCCTCCACCGACCTCATCCACACCGCCGCCACCCGCGGGATCACCATGGTCACCCCGGCCCTGCTCGACGACTCACCCCAGGCCAGAGCCGGCACCGGGTTCGACAAGACCGCGTTCCGGATCGACTGGAAGGCCCGCCAGGCCCGCTGCCCGCAGGGCCACACCAGCGCCGGCTGGTACCCCGTCCGCCAGCACGACCGTGACGCCATCGTCGTGCAGTTCGCCCGCGCCGACTGCCACCCCTGCCCCACCCGCAAGGAGTGCACCACCGCGGCGCGTGGCGCCCGTTTCCTCAGCCTGCGCCCGAAGGAACTCCACGACACCCTCACCGCCGCCCGCGCCGAACAGGCCACGGACACCTGGAAGACCCGGTACGCGCTGCGCGCCGGGATCGAGGGCACGATCAACCAGGCCCTCGACGTCACCGGCCTGCGTCACGCCCGCTACCGCGGGCTGCCCAAGGTCCGCCTCCAACACGCCTTCTCCGCCACCGCGGTCAACGTCCTCCGCCTCGACGCCCGCTGGAACCCCGACCGGCCGGCCTTCACACCCCGCACCAGCAGACTCACCCGCCTCAGCCACCGACTCGCAACCCCAGCCCCGAATTAAGCAGCAGAGTCCATTTCACCTGCGGCGACTCGAGCCGCCTTGGCTGCAATCCCCCGGGTGAGGGGAATTGCAGCCATCACAGGCCCCACCCACGCGGGATGGTCTGCCGCCTGGCGCACGAGCAGGATTTCGGTCGACGCCGTTACCGGAATCCGCGGTCCGACGTCGTCCGACGTCGTCGTTCGTCATCTTCAGCCATCAGCGAGGCACATCATGAAACAGCCAGACGCGGGCCAACGACCTTTCTCGGGCCCTTCCGGCGGCGTGGTTCCCCCGGCCGGCGCTGCCGGCGCCGGCTGGCCGGTGGGTGTCGGTCAGCGGCCGGAACCGATACCGCGGCCCGCCCCCGACGGTGGACAGCGACCGCCGCCCTACGGCCGGCCACCAGGCCCGTCGTATCCGACGGTCTGGCCGGCTCCCCCGGGCCTGTCGGGTCCGTTGCCCGGGCTGCCGAACAGCGCGCCACCGCCCTACCCGCCGCGCCGCGATCCCGGCCGCAACGGTTTCGCGATCGCATCACTGATCTTCGGAGTACTGCCCGGGGTGCCGCTGTCCGTCCTCTTCGGCCTCGCGGCGCTCGTCCAGATCCGCAGGCGCGGGCAGCGCGGCAAGGCCGTGGCGATCGCCGGCCTGGTGCTGTCGGCGCTCTGGACGCTGGCGGTCGTCGGTGTCGCGGTGGCGTACGTCACGGCCGAGGCGGACCGCGACGCCAGCGGCCGCATCGTGAACGCTGGCTTCGTGCCCACCGGTGACCTGCGGCCGGGTGACTGCCTGACCGAGAACCCGACCGGCCAGGAAGCAAGCACCGTCGATGTGGTTCCCTGCACGGACCCTCACTTCGGCGAGGTCTACGCGGTGTACGAGCTGCCTGCCGGCGCCTACCCCGGCGACCCGGCCCTGGAGGAGACCGCCGCGGTCGGGTGCGTGAAGCACGCAGCCAGCGTCGCGCCCGCGGTTCTGGAGAACCTCGACAGCCTGTTCTACTTCCGCCCGTCGGAGGAGTCCTGGCACGACGGCAACCACACGGTGACATGCGTGACGTCGGCCCCGCAACAGTGACGGCCAACCGACTACGCGACGCGTACGGCGATGCCTCGGCGTAGTTTCGCCGCGTGACTGATCGCACCCCGGAACCCGGCAACGGCTACGGCCTGACTCTGAGCCCTCAGGAGCTGGCGCGCTACCAGATCATGGCCGCGCAGGCGCGCGAGGACGAGGCGGCCGAATGGGCCGCGGCCGGGGTCGTCCCCGGCGCGCGGGTCGCCGACGTCGGCTGCGGCCCGGCCGCGCTCGCGGTGACCCTCGCGGCCGCGGTCACCCCGACCGGCACGGTGCACGCGGTGGACCGTGACCCGGCCGCGCTCGCCCTGGGCCGCCAGGTCGTCGCCGGCGCCGAGGCGGGCAACGTGGTGCTCTCGGAGGGGTCCGCCGAGGCCAGTGGCCTACCCGCCAGCAGCTATGACACCGTCATGATGCGCCACGTGCTCGCCCACAACGGCGGCCGGGAACAGGCGATCGTCGACCACCTCGCCACCCTCGCCAAGCCCGGCGGCTGGGTGTATCTGCTCGACATCGAGGCGTCCGCGATACGCCTGGTCGGCGACCCGCCGGCGGTGGCGGCGCTGGTCGAGCTCGACGACCGCTACCGGAGCTTTCATGCGGCGAAGGGCAACGACCTGTCCGTCGGCCTGCGTCTCGCCGGTCTTCTGCGCGCCGCCGGCCTGACGAGCGTGCACCAGCGGGGCTGGTACAACATCATCAAGCCGCCGCCCGGTCTGCGTCCGCCGGCCTGGGCCGCCGTCCCCGCGATGACGGCCGCCGGCCTCGTCGACGCCGACGACGTCGCCCGGTGGGAGAAGGCGTTCACCGAGCTGGACGCCGCCGTCGAACGCCCCACCATGTTCGTCCCGGTCTTCTCGGCGCGGGCCCAGCGACCCGCCCGTTAGCGGCCGGTCTCCGCTGACGCCCGGCGGCGGAAGGTCCCGGTCTCGACCACCAGCTGCCTGTCAGCTGTCCAGCCCGACCAGTGCCCCGAGCCGGGCCCGGTGGGTGCCCGGCGCGCCGAACGCGATCTGGTCGGCCTTGGCCCGCTTAAGATACAGGTGTACCGGATACTCCCAGGTCATCCCGATGCCGCCGTGGAGCTGCACCGCCTCCTCGGCGGCGGTGACCGCGAGGTCGCCGCAGTAGGCCTGCGCCACCGCGGCCGCCACCGGGAGATCCAGGTCGCCGGCCGCCAGGGCGGCGGCGGCATGGCGGGCAGCGGCGTTCATGGACTCGACACCGGTGTACAGGTCGGCCAGACGGTGCTTGAGGGCCTGGAAGCCACCCAGTGCCCGGCCGAACTGCCGGCGTTCCTTGAGGAAGGCCACCGTCGTGTCGAGACACCAGCGGGCCACACCGAGCTGTTCGGAGGCGAGGAGTGCGGCCCCGGCCTCCAGGGCGCGGCGTATCGCGGGCTCGGCGTCGCCGAGCACGAGCTCGCCGGCCGCGTCGGCGAGGGTGACGTCCGCGAGCTGGCGGGTCATGTCCAGCGAGACGACCGGGGTCACCCCGGCGACGGCGGTGTCGACGGCATACACGGCGATGCCGTCGGTCGTCCGGACCGGCACCAGCAGCACGTCGGCCTCCAGGGCCCCCGCCACGCTGGTGATGGTGCCGGTGAGCCGGCCCCCCGCCCCGGCCTGGACCGACGGCAGTGGGCCGTCGGGAGCGGTCGAGAGCGGCACCACGAGCGACGCGGTCGACGTCCCCGCGGCCAGCCGGGGCAGCAGGTCGGTCCGCGCCGACAGGAGCAGGACGGTCGCGACGACGGAGCTGGTGAGGAACGGCACCGGGGCCGCGGCCCGGCCGAGCTCCTCCAGCACGACGGCGGCCTCACGGGCCGACGCCCCCGCGCCGCCGCGGTCCTCGGGCACGAGCAGGCCGGCGAGGCCGAGGTCGACAGCCAGCGCCTTCCACAGCCCGTCCAGGCCGGACCGGTCGCCGTCGTAGACGGCGGTCACCGCGGCCGGGCCGCAGTGGTCGGCGAGCACGTTGCGCACGGAGGAGCGCAGCTCGTCCTCGACGTCGCTGTAGAGGAGGTCGAGGTCGCTCACCGGGGCAGCTCCTTCCAGGGGATGTCCTTGTCGACCCGCGGCTCGGGGGGCAGGCCGAGGAGCCGTTCGGCGATGATGGTGCGCAGGATCTCCGAGGTGCCCCCCTCGATGGAGTTGCCCTTGGCCCGCAGGTAGCGGTAGCCGGCGTCCCGGCCGGTCATGTCGACCTTGTCGGGCCGGGTCATGCTCCAGTCGGAGTAGCGCAGGCCGTCCTCACCGAGCAGCTCCAGTTCCAGCCCGCTGAGCTGCTGGTTGAGCCGGGCGAAGGTGAGTTTCATCGTCGCGCCCTCCGGGCCGGGCTGCCCGAGCGCGAGCTTCTGCCGCAGCCGCTGGCCGGTGAGCCGGGCGACCTCGGCCTCGACCCACAGCCCGAGCAGCCGGGCGTGCAGCTCGGGCGTCCGGCGCTGCGGGTTCGTCCGCCAGGTGTCGGCCACCGCGCCGATCATGCCGCTCTCCCGGAGCGCTGCCCGGCCGCCGATCGCCACCCGCTCGTTGTTCAACGTGGCGTTGGCGACCTTCCACCCGGCCCCTTCGGCGCCGAGCCGGTGGCTGTCGGGGATCGCCACGTCGGTGAGGAAGACCTCGTTGAACTCCGCCTCGCCGGTGATCTGGCGCAGCGGCCGGACGTTCACGCCGGGGTCGGTCATGTCGCACAGGAAGTAGGTCAGCCCGCCGTGTTTCGGCACGTCGGGGTTCGTGCGGGCGAGCAGGATCGCGAACCGGGCGTGGTGGGCACCCGAGGTCCACACCTTCTGCCCGTTGACCACCCAGGTGTCACCGTCACGGACCGCGCGGGTGGCGACACCGGCCAGGTCGGAGCCGGCACCGGGCTCGCTGAAGAGCTGGCACCAGATCTCCTCGCCGGTCCACAGCGGCCGCAGGAAACGCTGCTTCTGCGCGTCGGTCCCGAACCTGAGGATGGTCGGCGCGGCCATACCGAGGCCGATGCCGTTGGCCTTCTTTCTGTTGTCCGGCGCCCCGGCGTCCTCGAAGAGGCGGTCCACCTCGGCCTGCAGGGCCTGCGGCAGGCCGAGCCCGCCGAGGCCCGCGGGGAACGACACCCAGGCCAGCCCGGCGTCGAACCGCGCGCGGAGCCAGGTCAGGCGTTCCGTCGTCGCCGGGTCGTGGGCGGCGAGGAACCGTTCCACCCGCCGGTGGAGTTCCTCGGGCAGGTCGTCGTTCATCGGGGCGGCCCCACGTCCTCACGCAGATCGCTGCTCATCGGGCAGGTCACGGTTCCTCCGCTCAGCTCGGCCCCACTCAGCTCAGCCGCTCGAGGACCATCGCCATGCCCTGGCCCCCGCCGACGCACATCGTCTCCAGCCCGAACTGCTTGTCGCGGTCCCGCAGCGAGTTGATCAGCGTGCTGGTGATCCGGGCGCCGGTCATGCCGAACGGGTGGCCGACCGCGATCGCGCCGCCGTTGACGTTCAGCCTGTCCTCGTCGATACCGAGCTCACGGGCCGACGCGATCACCTGGGCGGCGAAGGCCTCGTTGATCTCGACGAGGTCGATGTCGTCGATGGTGAGACCTGCCCGGGCCAGCGCCTGCTGGGAGGCCCGGACCGGGCCGAGCCCCATGATCTCGGGCGAGAGGCCCGTGACGCCGGTGGAGACGATCCGGGCCAGCGGGGTGATGCCCAGTGCCTTCGCCCTGACGTCCGACATGATCACCACCGCGGCGGCGCCGTCGTTGAGCGGGCAGCAGTTGCCGGCCGTGACCGTGCCGTCGGGACGGAACACCGGCTTCAGCGCCGCGACCGCCTCCAGCGTGACGCCGGCCCGCGGCCCGTCGTCACGGGTGACCTCGGTGCCGTCGGGAAGGGTCACCGGGGTGATGTCACGGGCCCAGAAACCGTCCGCGATCGCCTTCTCGGCGAGGTTCTGGCTGCGCACGCCGAACATGTCCTGATCCGCCCGGGTGACCCCCCTGAGCTCGGCGACGTTCTCGGCGGTCTGACCCATCGCGATGTAGAGGTCGGGCAGCCGGCCCTCGTCACGGGGGTCGGCCCAGCTCTGGCCACCGGCGGCGAACGTCGCGGTGCGGGCCTGCGCCTCGGCGAACACCGGGTTGCGGGTGTCGGGCAGGTTGTCGGCGTTGCCCTTGAAGTACCGGCTCACGGTCTCGACCCCGGCGGAGACGAACACGTCGCCCTCCCCCGCCCTGATCGCGTGCAACGCCATCCGGGTGCTCTGCAGGCTCGAGGAGCAGTAGCGGTTCACGGTGGTGCCGGGCACCTGGTCCAGTCCGGCCAGGACGGCGACGGCACGGCCCAGGTTGTTGCCCGCCTCCCCGCCCGGCTGGCCGCAGCCGAGCACCAGGTCGTCGATGTCGGCCGGGTCGAGTGCCGGCACCCTGTCCAGCACCGCCCGCACCATCTGGACGGCGAGGTCGTCCGGACGCATGTCCTTCAGGGAGCCCTTCACCGCGCGGCCGATCGGCGAACGGGCGGTGGCGACGATCACGGCTTCCGGCATCGCGATTCCTTCCCTACGGACGAGGCGCTGCTACGAACCAGGCGCTGCCTGGCTCCACCTGATCCACTCCGCCACGGAACCTCGACGGGTCGCCACGATCCGCGGCCACATACCGTCTGGTCGGTATTGAGGATGCCCGGGGCCGCCCCGGCATGTCAACGGATACAGCGTGGAGTCAGCGGGGGGCCAGGCTGGCCAGCAGGAGGTCGGCGAACGACCGGCCGATCTCGCGCTCGGAGAGCCTGCCGCGGGGCTTCCACCACATAGGCAGGTGGTGCACGGAACCGAAGAAGTAGTCGACGATCAGGTCCGCGTCCACGTCGTCCCGGAAGGCGCCACAGGCCTGCCCCTCCTCGATCATGGCGCGGAAGATCTGGTGGTAGCGCCGGCGCTCGCGGCGCACCTCCTGCTGCTTCTCCTCGTTCAGCTGGTGCAGCGACCGGAAGAAGATCGTGGCGCTCTCGAGGTTCTCGATCGTCGTGACCACCACGTCGGCGGCCGCCGCGTGCACACGGTCCCCGATCGGCCCCTCCTGGGCGGCGGCCTTCTCGAGCCGGGCCGTCTGCATGCGCAGGACCCGGCCGTAGATCTCGTAGAGCAGGTCGTCCTTGGAGCCGAAGTAGTGGTACATCGCGCCCTTGGTCACCCCGGCCGCCGCCACCACGTCCTGCACCGAGGTCCCCTCGAAGCCCTTCTCGGCGAACAGCCTGA
This sequence comes from Parafrankia sp. FMc2, assembly GCF_041008525.1. NCBI lineage: Bacteria > Bacillati > Actinomycetota > Actinomycetes > Frankiales > Frankiaceae > Parafrankia > Parafrankia sp. FMc2. The sequence continues at coordinate 7,211 of NZ_JBFLUG010000131.1, forward strand.
GCGCGACGCCCAGCAGCCGCTCGGGCACCGTCCGCCCGTCAACCGTGGACGGCGGGCGCCCCACACGGCGCGCGGACTGGTCTGCCATCCGACCACTCCTCCTGGAGGCGACACAGTCAGACTATGCGGATCGGACGCAGACCATGCGGATCGGACGGTGAACCGGACGGCGGAAGCCGGGCCGGCGCCGCGGAGCGGGCGGCCGGCCGGCTTAGCCGACCCGTGACGGCAGCGTCCGGACGATCTCGCCGGTGGCCAGGTCGCGAACCGTCACGAACCCCCTGGTGTCGCCGGTGGCCAGGTGGCGGCCGTCCGCGGACCGGGCCATGGACACGAGCCCGCCCGGGTCGTCGACCGTACGCAGCAGCTCGCCGGAGGGCACCGCCCAGACCTGCACCGACTCGCGGTCCTGCCGTTCCCCCCTCGACGTCGTGTACGCCACCGCGGCCAGTTCCCGCCCGTCGGGCGAGAACGCCAGATCGCGGACATGACTGTCCAGGGGGGTCAGCTCGACCAGCTGGTTCTTTCCCGCTCCGTCCCAGACGACGATCCGTCCCCTGCCCGAGTCGACCCGGCCCGTGGCGTCGACGCCGTGGTCGGAGCCGGCGGCCAGGTATTCCCCGGTCGGGCTGAAGGCCACGGCCGTGGCCTGGTTCGGGTTGTTGCGCACGACCCGTAGACACCGGCCCGTCTCGACATTCCAGATCCGCACCTTCTTGTCGTGGCCCGCGCTGGCCACCAGCCGGCCGTCCGGGTGGAAGGACGCCATGTCGACGAATGCCCGGTGGCCGGAAAGCCAGACGGGCTCGCCGTCGCCGACGGTGTCCCAGATCCGTACCGTCCCGTCATGGCTGGCGCTCGCCACCCGGCGACCGTCGGGATGGTAAGCGACGTGTGTCACCGTGCGGCGGTGCTCGTCCGAGGTGTGGGCTTCGGTCCGCGACCCGGTCTCGACGTCCCAGATCCGGACTTTGTGGTCGTCGCCACCGGTCACGAGACGCCGGCCGTCCGGACTGAACGCGAGGGACGCGACGCGACCGTCGTGAGCGCCGAACCGATGACGGGTTCGCCCCGTCACGGTGTCCCAGATCCGCACTGTCCCGTCCTGGTGCGCGCCGGCGAGGAGCGTGCCCGTCGGATCGAACGCGACTGCGGCCACCCAGGTGAACGTCCCGCCCTGGGCCGGCAGCGCCCCCACGGCATCGTCGGGGTCCGGATAACGATGGGACACGGACGGCACGGCGGACGGCGCGGCTCCCCGGGCCGCCTCGACAATATCGGCCTCCACCTCGGCCACCCATTCACCGGACAGGCGGCTTACAACGATCGGATATTGTGTCGTATTTCCGACAACGTCGTAGCTCCCCTTGACGGTGATGACGACGCTCCGGTCGATTCCGTGTTTCTGCAGCACAGTCCGGATCGCCTCCACGACCTCCTGGGCCCGCTCGCCACTCGGCAGCGAGGGGACAGTGAACATGATTTCCACATTGCTGGACATAGCGCCGGATAATATGAGAAACCAGCCCGCACACCCCCGGCCTGGCCGCGATACCCACCACGGTGCTCCTGCGGGGTCGTCACCCGCACCTCCCCACACCTCGCCGTGAACCCTCGTCGTGGAGCGCCCAGCGTTTCGCCGGCTTGGGGAAAGAGACGCCGAAGCTCCGCCTGCACCCCGAACAACTGCCGCGTGGTCGGCTCGACATTCCTTGCCGAAGCACGTGCTCCGTCTGGTGTGGGCTTTCTCTTCCCCCACGGCTGGGTACCCGGACCGCGAACATGGGGAGTCGCTCCCGATGTCGGGACGCCCCGCCACGCCGAGAGTGGAGACATCGGACGGCAGCGGGCCGTCGGAACCGAAGGAGCAGACCATGCCTCGCTTTGTCATCGAGCGTGAGATCCCCGGCGCCGGGAACCTCAGCCAGGAGCAGCTGGCCGAGATCGCGCAGACCTCCAACGAGGCCGTCGCGTCGCTGGGCGTGCCCTACACCTGGGTCAACAGCTACGTCACCGGCGACAAGATCTACTGCGTGCACGAGGCGGAGGACGCGGAGACCATCCTCGAGCACGCCCGCCGCGGTGGCTTCCCGGCCAACAACGTCTCGGCCGTCGCGACCGAGTTCGGCCCCCAGACCGCCGCGACCGCCCCGCAGCGGTGACCGCGGCCCCGATCACGGGGCCGACGCTCCGGCGGGGCGCTCGAACCTTCTCCTTCGGCGCCCCGCCCGCCCGCCTCTACCCTGAGCACGTGGATCTCCTCGAGCGGGACCGTGAGGTCGCCGTCGTCCGCGCGGCGATTGATGGGGCAACGGCCGGGCAGGGGTCGGGAGTCGCGGTCACCGGGGAGTCGGGAGCGGGCAAGTCGGCCCTCCTCGCGGCGGCCCGAGCGGCCGCACCCGGCCCGCGTTTCCTCCTCGGCGGCTGCGACCCACTCCTGACGCCCCGGCCGCTCGGCCCGTTCCGCGACATCGCCGCGGCGACAGGACTGGGACCGTTGCTGCCCGGTGAGGACAGGGCCACCGGGCAGGAGACCGGCGGCCGCGGCGCGGAGCCGCCGCTCGCCGTCGTCTGCGAGCGGATCTACGAGGCGCTGCGCGGCGAGACGACGGTCCTGGTGGTCGAGGACCTGCACTGGGTCGACGCCGCCTCGGTCGAGGTGCTGCGGTTCCTCGTGCGCCGGGTCGACGCGATGTCGCTGGCGCTACTCGTGAGCTACCGGGACGACGAGATCGGTCCAGGCCACTCTGCCCGCCCGTTGCTCGGCGACTTCGCCCGGCTGGCCGGCCTGCGGACCCTCGGCCTGCGACCGCTGTCCCTCGACGCCGTCCGCGCCGCCGTCGGGGGCACCCGGCTGGAGCCGAGCCGCGTGCATGCGCTGACCGGCGGCAACCCGTTCTTCGTCACCGAGATCGCCAAGGAGCCCGACCGGCCGCTGCCGACCTCGGTGCGCGACGCGGTGCTCGCCCGCACCGTCGACGTCACGCTGGACGATGTCGAGGTGCTGCAGATGGTGGCGACCGCGCCGGACCGGCTCGACGACCGGGTGCTGCCCGCACTCGGCGTCGACCTGCCCACGCTGCGCCGCCTCGACACGACCGGGCTGCTCAGCCGGGCCCGCGGCGGTCTGGTGTTCCGGCACGAGCTCGCACGCCAGGCCGTGGAGAGCACGATCCCGCCGGGCGGCGCCCCCCGGCTGCACGCCCGCCTGCTGGCCGCGCTGGAGCGGATCGAGCCACGCGACCCCGCCGTCCTCACCCACCACGCGGTCGCGGCCCGCGACGGGGCCCGGGCAGCCGAGTACGCGACGGCCGCCGCCCGCCAGGCGATCCAGGCCGGTGCGCACAGCGAGGCGGCGACGTTCTTCGGGACGGCGCTGGAGCACCTCGGGACGGCGCCCGCGCCGGGCCGGGCCGACCTGCTCCACAGGCTCGCCGTCGAGCAGTACATGACCAGCCGTCTCGACGAGGCGATCGCCACCGTGAGCGCGACGTTCCCGCTCTGGCAGCAGGCCGGCGACCAGGCCGGACTCGCCGCGGCGTACGACACCTGCGCCGTGTTCGAGTACTACAACGGCCGGCGCCGGCAGGCGGAGGCACACGCCGAGCGCGCCGCCGCCCTCTCGGCCGGGCCGGAGCTGGAGCAGTCCCACGCCCGCGCCCACACGACCCGCGGCTACCTCGCCTACATGCGCGGCGACGTGACCCTGGCCCGGCGCTACCTCGACAGCGCGATCGAGGACGCGGAGCAGGTGATCGAGGATCGTGGCATGCGACTCGCGACGCTGTGGCCGTTTCTCGTCACCGCGCTGGTCCCGCTGCGCCAGGGCGCGGACGTCCCGGCCGCCGCCTCACTCGCCGCCCTGGACGCAGCCTGGGACCTCGCCGAACACCTCGACGAGCCGCTGCGCCGGCTGGCGGTGCTCTCCGCCCTGGCCGAGCGGATGTGGCTCGCCGAGGTCCCCGACGCCCGGGTCACCCGCGCTGCCGCCGCGGTGGGCACCGACGGGACCGCCGGGACGGCCTGGGCCGCCGGCGACCTCGCGGTCTGGCTGGCCCGGCTCGGGCTGCTGAGCCGACGGCCCGACGAGGTCGCGCCCCCGTTCCGGCTCAGTCTCGCGGGCGAGCACGACGAGGCCGCCGCGTGGTGGCGCCGCACCGGTGAGCCGTTCGCCGAGGCGATGGCACTGTGCGACTCCCCCGACCCCGGCCAGCGGGCACGCGGGGTGGAGCTGCTCGACCAGCTCGGCGCCATCGGCACCGCCGACCGGCAGCGGGCGGCCCTGCGCCGCGACGGCATCACCCAGCTTCCCCGGCGCCCCCGCACGAGCACCCGGGCGAACCCGGCGGGCCTGACCAATCGTCAGCTCGACGTCGCCAAGCTGGTCGCCCGCGGGCTGACCAACGCCGAGATCGCCACCCGCCTGTACATCTCGGTGAAGACCGCCGACCACCACGTCTCCGCCATCCTCACCAAACTGGGCCTGCCCACCCGCCGGGCCGTGGCCCTGCGCGCCGACGAGCTCGGCCTCGTCTGACCACCGCAGCGGCAACGGACGACATCCAGGCGAGGCCTTCGGCCACGCCCCCTCGGTCTGCCTTGATCTACCTGGCCGGTGATGAACTGCTGCCGGCCGCTCGCGGAGCCCCTCGCCTGGTAGCTGACAGTCGAAGCCCCACTCCCGTCCGTCCACTTTCTGCGCCCGAACGTGTCGCCTGGCGGGAAAGCTCATCTACGCGTGGCGCTCATATCGCCAACCGGTGTTCAGCATCCACAGCCGATGGCGCGCGCCGTGCCGGGTGATGTCCGCGGCGTCGCCGTACTCCCCGTCGCCGTGCCACATCGCCACCAGTCCCTCGGCCACCCGGACGAACCGGGTTTCGAACAGTTCGGGCGGTGCGGCCGCGACGCCGGTGAGGGCGTCCTCGACGCTGGCGTGCGGGGTGAGCGTCCACAACGTCACCCAGGTCGGGGGCAGCAGGTCGAGGTCGCCGCGGTCGCGCGCGGCCAGGGCCTCCGCCGGCCGCACCCAGCAGTGCTCGGTGATCTCACCACCGTCCACCGCGACAGGCTGGTCGGGAGCGCGGCCGAGCAGAATCCAGGTGAGGAAGCGACGCGCCGCGGTGGCGGGCGGGCACCAGCGCGCCAGCGGGATCAGCGCGGCGCCGTCGATCACCAGACCGGCCTCCTCCGCCGTCTCCCGCACGGCGGCACGGCGGGCCGCCGCCAGCTCGGCGGACGCCGCCCCGACGATCCCGCCACCGCCGTCGCCGCCACCGCCGTCACCGGCATCGACTCGCCCGCCCGGGAAGACCCAGGCACCCGGCGCGAAGGATGCGGTGAGGCTGCGCCGCAGCATCAGGACCTCCGGGCCCGACGGCCGTTCGCGCAGCAACACGGCACTGGCGGCGGGCACGAGTAACGGTGGCTGTGTCATGCGGCCGATCGTAGGACCGTGCCCGAGGCAGATCCGCCGCCGAGCCCTGCGGCACCTCGCGGGTGGCCTTCGCCGGCTCCCCCTCGATCAGCCGGATGGCTCCGCGGCGCGGTACAGGGGTTGCCTGCTGTAGTCGACCGGTATGGAGGTGATCGGCTCGTCGGGTGTCCGGTCGGTGTGGCGGCGGGCAATCGCACGCACATAGCCGAGGTGGCGCCCCTGATCGGCGGTGAGCGCATCGATCTCCACGCTGTTGTCGGGCGCGACCGCGTGCTGCCAGTCCAGCCAGAGTCGCCAGCCGTCGGGCAGGGTGTCAGCCAGGTCGACCTGGGCGACCGCGCTGCGTTCCCAGTGCCGCCGCCACCAGTCGGCCGAGTGCAGGCAGGCCATGCTCGGTTCCCACCAGGTCGCGAGGTGGTCGGGAACCGGTCCGTCGAACTCCGCGACCAGGCCGGCGCCGACGATGCCGATCGGCCCGCCGGGCCGCACGAACCGCGCGAGGTAGTTCAGGTAGAGGTCGTCGGTGCCGTAGTAGACGAACGAGTCGATGCTCACCACCGCGTCGAAGAAGCCGGCGGCGAACGGCAGCGCCCGGGCATCGGCGTGAAGGGGGAAGATGGCGTCCTGCGCGCCGGCGTCCCGGATGCGCTCCAGGCGCTCGTCGACGCCGAACCAGAGGTCGACGGCCCATACCTGGACGTCGAACTCCTGCTGCAGGAAGACCGACGACGCGCCGCGGCCGCATCCGAGGTCGAGGACCCTCATTCCCGGCCGCAGCTCCATCTCCTCGGTGAGCCACTCCGTCAGCCAGAGGGGGTTCGCTCCGCCGCTCACCCCCGCGACGACCCAGTCCGGGTGGTATCGCGCGCTACGCGGAAAGCGCCGCGACTCCAGGTGATCACCCATCATTCCTGAACTCCTCGGTTCTGGCTGAGCGAGCGACGAGAGAGGCACTCCGGCGGTGCCCGCCCCGTTCCAGGCACACCGCCCGGAGCACGATGATCCACCACGTTCCGACCGGCGACCAACCCGGCCCGAGTAATGGAAACGATAACGGTTACGATGCTGGTCTGATCGCGGCAACGCCGCCACGACCTCGGAGCCCACCATGAAGATCGCCTTCGTCGGCAAGGGCGGCAGCGGGAAGACCACGCTCTCCGCGCTGCTGTGCCGCCATCTCGCCTCGCTCGGCCACCCCGTCCTGGCCATCGATGCGGACATCAACCAGCACCTCGGCGCCGCCCTCGGCGCCCCGGACACCGTCGGCACCGTCACACCGCCGATGGGCGAGCACCTCGACGAGATCAAGGACTATCTGCGGGGCAGCAACCCACGCGTCCCGTCCGCCGCCCTGATGATCAAGACCACGCCACCCGGGCCCGGATCACGTCTGCTGTCAGTCACGGAGACGAACCCGCTCTGGGAGCGCTTCGGCGTCGACGTCAACGGGATCCGGCTGCTGGCAACCGGTGCGTTCACCGAGTCCGACCTCGGTGTCGCCTGCTTCCACTCCAAGCTCGGCGCCGTCGAGCTGCTGCTCAACCACCTCACCGACGGCGCCGGCGAGTACGTCGTCGTCGACATGACCGCCGGTGCCGACGCGTTCGCCTCCGGGCTGTTCACCCGTTTCGACCACACCTTCCTGGTCTGCGAACCGACCAGGAAGGGAGTCGCCGTGCACCGCCAGTACCGCGAGTACGCCACCGGCTTCGACGTCACCATGTCCGTTCTCGGCAACAAGATCACCGATGCGGCCGACGTCACGTTCCTGCGCGACCAGGTCGGCGACGATCTACGCGTCTGCTTCCACCAGTCCGCCCCCGTCCGGGCACTCGAACAGGGCCGCCCGTTCCACCTCGACGACCTCGAAGCCGCCAACCGGCGGGCCCTCCGCGAGGCGCAGGCCGCGGTCGACGCCACCATCCGCGACCCGCAGCGCTTCCTCACCCAGATGCACGAGATCCACCGCCGCAACGCCCACGCCTGGGCCAACGACAGCACCGGAACCGATCTCACCACCCAGATCGACCCCGAGTACCGGCCCCCGTACCCGCCAGTCCCCACGCCGCGTAGCGTCTCCGCCGCCAGCGCTGCCAGCGAGGCCGCCATCACGGTGTGAGCCGGGCCGACCCGCACGACCCACGGGGTGGGTGGTCCGGCAGCGCCGGGCCTGACGAACGCCACCGGCGAGGCGGGCGTCGCGGACCACCCACCCCGATCAGCATCGCCTACGCTCTGCGCGCGGTGACGGCGCTATCCGGGCCCGGGGCCCGAACAGCGCCGGCCGGCGTCAGAGCCGCGGGCCGCGGGCCGCGGGCCGCGGCAACACGCGGGCATAGCGAACATATAAACAAGCCAAATTTACCGGGAGATCATATCGCTACTCTCCGTGTTCAGCGGGCGTCAAGGTGACGCCCAACGGCTCGGAGGAGCGGCGATGTCTCGTCGACCACGGCGGATCGGGACACTGGCGGTGGCGATGGCCGCGGCCGGAGTAGTAGGTCTGCCAGCGGCCGCAAGCGCCGCCCCGGATGCAGCCACGGGATCGGCCGGTGCCGAGTACGCCTTCGCGCCCAGTTACACAGCCCGGGCCTGGGGAGCCAACACCGCCGGGCAGCTGGGCAACGGCAGCACCACCAGCAGCCTCGTCCCGGTCCCCGTCACCGAGGTCACCGGCCTTGATGACGCCCGGACCATCGTGGGCGGGAACGACAGCGCCTATGCCGTGCGCGGCGACGGCACCGTCTGGGCCTGGGGCCTGAACGACGCCGGCCAGCTCGGCAACGGCACCCAGATCAACAGCACCGTCCCCGTCCAGGTGGCCGGCCTGACCGGTATCCGCGCGATTGCCGCCAGCACCAGCGCGCTCGGCGTCTCCGGCGTCGGCTACGCCCTGCGCAACGACGGCACCGTCTGGGCCTGGGGCCTGAACGACGCCGGCCAGCTCGGCAACGGCACCCAGATCAACAGCACCGTCCCCGTCCAGGTGATCGGCCTGACCGGTATCCGCGCGATCACCGCTGACCGCGGCAGCGCCTACGCCCTGCGCCGCGACGGCACCGTCTGGGCCTGGGGTGACAACACCTACGGCCAGCTCGGCACGGGCGCCGGCCCCACCAGCCTGCTTCCCGTGCAGGTCACCGGCCTGTCCAGCATCCGTGCCGTGGCCGCCCGCAGCGGCAGCGCCTACGCGCTGCGCAGCGACGGCACCGTCTGGGCCTGGGGCCTGAACAACCTCGGCCAGCTCGGCAACGGCCTCACCGGCACCAACAGCCTGTTCCCCGTGCCGGTGAGCGGCCTGACCTCGGTCCGCAGCATCGCCGCCGGGCTCGGCACCGGCTACGCGCTGCGCAGCGACGGCTCCGTCTGGGCCTGGGGCGTGAACGACGCCGGCCAGCTCGGCATCGGCGTCGCGGGCCTCAACAGCCCGGTGCCTGTGCCCGTCACCGGGGCCACCGGCCTCATTGACGCCGTCTCCATCGCCGCCGGCGACAGCACGGCGTATGCGGTGCGCTGGGACGGCGCCGCCTTCGCCTGGGGCGAGGGCAGCCTGGGCCAGCTGGGCATCGGGCTCGCCGTCGACAGCGCGCTCCCCCTTCCGGTTCCCGGCGTCGCCGATGCCCAGGCCGTGGCGGGCGGCAGGACCAGCGGCTACGCGATCGTCGGCGACTGGTTCTAGGCACCGCGGCGCCGCGGGGAGGCAGCCCTTCCGGATCCGCCGAGGCCGGGGTGACATCGTCCGTCACCCCGGCCTCGGCCATGTCCGGGGCCCTGCTCGGCGTGCTCAGTCGTGGAGACGGGTGATCACGCCGTCCGGGCCGACCCGGCGGATCGTGGTGCCGGTCTCGCCGATGTAGATGACGCCCGAGGCGTCGACGAGGACCCGTGCGGGCGACCACATCCGGGCGGCGGCGGCGGGGCCGCCGTCGCCGCTCGACCCGAGCTCACCGGTGCCGGCAACCGTCGTGACCACCCCGCCCAGGTCGATGCCGCGCACCCGGTTCCCGCCGGACTCGGCGACGTAGAGGTTGCCCGCCCGGTCCACCGCCAGTGCGGACGGCCCACTCGGCAGGCTCAACGGGTCACCGCCACCCGCCGGGCCACCGCCAGGAGGATCGGCCGGGGCGGCGCCGGCGAGCGTGTGTACCGTGTTGTCCGGTTCGAGGACCTGCACCCGATCAGCGGTGTAGTCGGTGACGAAGACCCGCCCGTCGCGCACCTCGACATCGCCGATGCTGGCCGCCACCACCGGGATGAACGCCTCCTCGGGCGCCGGGTCGTCGACCTCGCCGGGCCCCAGGGTGCGGCCGACCATCCGGGCCACGCCGGCCTCGTCGAGCCGGTACACCCCGCCTGCCCCCGCCAGGTACAGGTCGCCGCCGGGATCCGCGGCGATCGGCCCGGACACCAGCCCGAGGGACACCTCGGTGGCGCGGGCGCCGTCGCGCAGCGCACCGGAGCCGCCCCCGGCCACCGTGGTGATCACCCCGTCGGGGTCAATCCGCCGAATCCGCTGGTTACCGCCGTCGGCGAGGTACACGGTGCCGTCCGCGGCGACCGCGACGTCGGTCACTCCGCGCAGCCGCGCCATGGTCGCCGGCCCGCCGTCCCCGGTCGAGCCCGCGACACCCGTGCCGGCCACGGCGGACACCGTTCCGTCCAGAGCCAGCCGCAGCAGCCGGCTTCCCGACCGGTTGACCACGTAGAAGCCCCCGGACGGGGCGAGCGCCCAGGCCTGGATGGCGTCCAGGACCGGCGGCGCGGGTGTCCCTCCCGCGCCCGGTGCCGGTGCGCCCGGGGGCGCGCCGTCCGCGGGTGAGCCTGGCTCCGCGGCGCGATGGTCGCCACCGCGGGCGACAAGGACCACCACCACGACGGTGACGACAGCCAGGAACGCGGCCATCGCGGCGACGGCCGCACGGCGCCGGGCCTGGCTGCGGCCTGCGGCGTACGGGGTGCCCTCGAACAGGTTGCGGGACGCCGCGGCAGCCCTCGACGGCCGGCCCGGGTGCGCGGGCAGCGGAGGCGTGACCGGCGGGGCGGAGGGTGCATGGTCCGGGTGGGCGATGGACGTGGGAGCGGGCGCCGGGGTGAAGCGCGGCACGGCACCGGTCTCGGCGGTCCCCGGGGCCGCGGCCGATTCCGGCAGGTGGATGACCAGGCTGCTGTCCGCCGGCCAGCCCGGCCCGAACAGGCTGGTCGCGGCGGCGCCCAGCGCCTGGGCGAACGTCCGGGCGTCCGCCGGCCGGTCCGCGGGGTTCTTCGCCAGTGCCCGCAGCACGAGGTCGCGCACCGCCGGTGGGACGGCGGCGGGTACCGGCGGGTCCACCTCACGCTGGTGGCGCAGCAGCTCCGGCACGGACAGCGCGGCGTCGAACATCGGACGTCCGGCGACCAGCTCGTAGAGGACGGCGCCGAGCGCGTACAGGTCCGTCGCGGGGCCGACGGTCCCGCCGGCGATCTGCTCGGGCGCCATGTAGCGGGGGGAGCCGACGACCCTGCTGGCCGTGCCCGCCGCGTCGTCGAGGATCTTCCCGATGCCGAAGTCGGCGAGCTTGGGCTGCCCGGTCTCGGTGAACAGGATGTTGTCGGGTTTGATGTCGCGGTGCAGCACCCCGTGCGCGTGGGCGTGCGCGAGCGCGTCGGCGACGGCGGCGCCGACCGCGAGGGCCGCCGCGGCGGACAGCCGGTGCCGCGACAGGGTGCCCCCGCCGAGCATCTCCATCACCAGCAGGCACAGGTCGTCCTGCACGACGCAGTCGTAGATCCGCACGATGTGTGGATGGTCGAGGCGGCTGAGGATCCGCGCCTCGGCGCGGAACCCGCTGCCGGCCGCCGACGGGGCGGCGAGCACCTTGACCGCGACGGTGCGGTCGAGGTCGAGGTGCCGCCCGGCGAGGACGAGACCGAACGAGCCGGCGCCGAGCTGCTCGCCGAGGGTGTAGCGGGGCAGCGCCCGGGCGATGCGGGCGCGGTCGACGGCGGGCACGGCGTGCCGCCCTACCTGACCCGCACGGCGCGGACCCGGCCGTCCACCGCGTCGGTGACGTAGAGGTTGCCGGCCTGGTCCAGGGTCAGGCCGCCGGGGTAGACCAGTTCGGCGTCAGCGGCCGGCCCGCCGTTGCCCGAGTACTTCGACACCCCCGTTCCGGCGAGGGTGGTGATGATCCCGTCCGGGGTGATGCGCCGCACCCGGTGGTTGCCCGGGTCGGAAAGGTAGACGATGCCCGCGGCATCGACCGCGACATCGGCGCCGACGGTGTTGATGGCGGCGCGGGCCGCCGGTCCCCCGTCGCCGCTGAAGCCCTCCTGCCCGGTGCCGGCGACGGTGCTGATCACACCGGCCGGGTCGATCCGGCGCAGCCGGTAGTTGTCCTGGTCCACGATGTACAGGCTGCCGTCGGGGCCGTCGGCCAGCGCACACGGGTAGCTGAATCGGGCGGCGGCGGCCGGGCCGCGATCACCGGTGTCGTCGCCGGTGTCCCCGGGAGCACCCGTGCCGGCGACGGTGGTGATGATCCCGTCCAGGCCGATCCGGCGGATCCGGTTGTTCTCCCCGTCGGCGACGAGCAGGCTTCCGCCCGGCTCCAGCAGCACCGTGTTCGGGTAGTTGAGCATCGCGTCCACGGCCGGGACGCCGTCCCCGGAGTAGGTGAGGCCGTCCTCGCTGACCTCTCCGGCGAAACCGAAGTCGTCCCGGCCGGCGATGGTGGTGATGATCCCGTCGACGCCGACGCGGCGGATGCGGTGGTTGGCCTTGTCGGCGATGAACAGCGTGCCGTCGGGGGCCACCGCGACGCTGGACGGACTGTCCAGCGAGGCGTCGGTGGCCGGGCCGCCGTCCCCGGACCAGCCGGCCGTCCCGTTGCCGGCCACGGTGGTGATCGTGCCCGCACGGTCGATGCGGCGGACCCGGTGGTTGTCGCTGTCGGCGACGTAGACCGCGCCGCGGGCGGTGTCGACGGTCAGGTCGCCGGGCGAGTCGAACTCGGCCTGCGCGGCCGGCCCGCCGTCGCCGGAGAAACCCTCCGACCCGGCGCCGAACACGGTTGTGATCGTGCCCGCCGCCAGTGCCGGCTGCCAGGCGGGGGGCGGCGCGGGCCGCGCCGGCGGGGCCGGATCGGGCCGGCCCCATACCGCCCAGCCGGTGCCGCCACCGGCGAGCAGCGCCAGCGCGACGGCCGCCACCAGTGTGTTCGGCCGGCACTGGCTCGACCGGGCCGGTCTCCCCGTCCACCTCGGGGCGGACGTCCGTGCGCTCACCAC
>NZ_JBFLUG010000132.1:0-19897 GCF_041008525.1 Parafrankia sp. FMc2
CTCCGCCGCCAGCCCCCTGGAGATCGACTCCCGATCCTCCAAGGTCAACTCCACGCCCCGCACCCAGCCCTCCGATCAACAGATCACCCTTCTACCAGGGCTGATGCACTGACCGTCTGAGACCGCCGCCCGTTGGGCGCGGCCTGCGCCGTACCGGCGACCGAGAGCGCACCTCCGGTGAGCAGCCCGAGAATCAGCGTGGCGTTCAGCAGCTGACGGAACAGCCTTCGGCGGATGCCGGGTAACCGCTGCCGGTCACGTCGGCGGCGGTGTGGATTCTGACGCATACAGGTCCCCCTCCTGGACGACTGGACACCGACATTGAGGCAGGCCAGGGCCTACCGGCCAGCCCTGGGGCGGGTTCCGTACGAGTCCGTACACCTTGACGATCATCACCATCACGACAGCTGGCCGTCTGTGGCCGACGCCGTCCCAGATCGCCGGCTCAGGGACAGGGCCAGCCCACGCGAGAACGGGGTCTTCACCCGCTGGGTTGTCCCGCCGAGTCGGTACACCCCGGGCCGGGAAAGCCGGGAGGGGTCGTGGCGTCAACCCCACCTTCGCCCGGTGCGCTGGTGTTTTCGGCTGGACAGGCTAGCCAGCCTGACAAGGCCGGTGCTGCCCCACCTCAGGTCGTGATCGTTGCGCCCTGGCGGTCGTACCGGCAGCCCGTCCACGACCACCAGAGGGCCCAGTCAGCGATCATGACAAGGACGGTCGCCGCCCGGCCGCGAGCGACGCTGCCGGGCAGGGACCGTCCGAGCGCGGCCGTCACCCTCAGATGCGCCTCTGCACGAGCTGGAACTGCTCCCAGGGGCCGATGTCCGCGTTCCTGGCGCGAAGCATTCCCTTCTCGGTCGAGCTCCACTGGCCACCGAGTTCCGCCGACACCCACTTGTCGGCCGCCGGGGAATACAGGCTGCACAGCGGGACTGAGCAGCTTATGCGGAACCTTTCCCAGGGCCCGCGCTCGCCGGCTCTTGCGCGAAGCACTGCGAACCGGTTCGCGCCGCTGTAGTCACCCCCGAGCTCAACCGAAACCCAGTAACCGGACGATGGGGAGTACAGCGAGACATCTCCGTTAGCACTGTCCAGGCAGAGAAAAAATATCTCCCACGGCCCAAGGTCGGCTTCCGCAGTTCTCGTGCGAAGCATTCTGTACTTACTCGTGTTCTTGTAGTTTCCGCCAAGCTCCACCGCAACATAACGGTTTGCCGACGGAGAATAGATATTGTAATATGCCGACCCGGGCCCACAATCACCGGCGCTCGCGGGCGGCGCTCCGCTCACCGTGGTCGCCACGACCAACAGCACTGTCATGACGGCCGCCAGGATTACCCCTCTTGCGGTCGACATAGTTCTCATTTTCATTCTTTCTCCCTATGGTGCGAGAAACGAGTTTCAGGCCGGAGCCAGGCCAGTTCTGCAGCGATGACGACACGCCCGATTCCGGGTTCAACGAGAGCACGGCCGACTCAGGACAGGGATTTGATCCGGTCGACAGGAGCGGCGCGGACACACTTCTTCGGAATCCCGGGCCTGTTCAGAGGTGCTTACGGCAGTGAACGAGAACGACGGATGATCGTCCAGCCCGGGCAGGAATCCCGTACGAGTCCATACACCCGGCGGGTCCGCGTCGGCGGTGTTTGGCTCGCGCGTTCTCGCAGGTGGTGCCTCGTGTGCCTGGGCGGCAAGACGGCGCGCCGCAGCGGGTCGCCAGACCCTCTGCACGGCGGAAGTCCCTGCGACGACAGCGGAGGCGTCGCCGGCCACGTGGGGCGGACCGAGGCGCCGTGTCACGACGGAGGCCGACGGCCTCCTACTGTCAGGACAGTCAGGAGCAGATGGGCCGGTAGGGGACACCGGGGATGTATTTGCCCCATTCGGCCTCGGTGATCAGATCCCCGGCGGTCGCGCAGATCCGGTGGGTCAGACGGTCGGCGTCTGTTTCCCCCCACAGGTAGACGGTGTTACCGGCGGCGGCGGCGAGAATCTGACCGTCGCCGCTGAACTGCGCGTTCCAGACCGTTTCGCTCTGCGGCTGCATGATGACCAGGGTCCGCGGTCGTCGCCTTTTGCTGACGTCCCACATCCAGACCTGGCCGGCGCTGGTGCCGGCGACAAGGGTCCGGTCGTCCGGGCTGAACGCCAGGGTCTGTATGTAGCCGTCCGGTCCGGTGATCGCCGGGCCGAGCGGGGTCGGACGGTCGGGGCGGGTGATGTCCCAGAACCGCACGGTGCCGTCGGCGCTTCCGGCCGCGAGGAGACTCCCCTCGGTGCTGGTGGCCACCGAGTACGTGTAGTCGTTCGACACCGGGATCGGCGACCCGAGGCGGGCGGGATGGCGGGGATCCCGGACGTTCCAGAGGGTCACGGTGCCGTTGGAGTTCGCGGTGGCCAGAACGCGGCTGTCCGGGGTGAACGCGAGCTTGCGGATGGTCCCGGCGGCCGGGCTGATCGTCGCCCACGGCCGTGGGTCGTCGCCGGGGTCACTGCCAGGGGTACCGCCGGGGGCGGCGTCCCACAGACGTACCGTGCCGTCCCGGCCGGTGCTGGCGAGTGTCCGTCCGTCGGGGCTGAACGCCAGATCCTCGATCTGACCGGTGTGGCCTGAGGCGAATTCTTGGGTGAGGACGGGCAGTTCCGGGGCCGAGATGTCCCACAGCATGAGGGTGTCGCCCTCGTGGGTGTTGGCCGCGAGGGTGCGGCCGTCCCGGCTGACCGCGACGGAACCTCCCATGCGGTCGATGCCCGGCGGGGCGGTCAGGGGCTGCCCGACGGGGACCGGGCTGTTCGGATCGCGGACGTCCCACAGCCGCAGGTCGATGCCCCCGTCGGCCAGCAGCGGGCGCCCCGGGGCGAACTCCAGCGTGGTGACCCTGCGGCCGGTCGTGGGAATGAACGATCCCGGCACGAGCCACCGGCGGGCGACGCCGTCCGCGCTGTTGGTCACCAGCGCCCGGTCATGGTCGCGGAACGCCACCGCCGTCGCGGGTTCCGGGTGGGGCAGCGCGAGCACGACCTGTGCGCGGGCGACGTCCCAGATCTGTACTCCGGTCTCGGTGCCGGCGGCGGCGAGATACCGCCCGTCGGAGCTGAACGTGACCGCGTTGATCCATCCTGCTCCGGGCAGTGTCGCGGCCGGCACCGGATGCGCGGGGTCCGTCGTCCCCCACAGCTGCACCGTTCCGTCGTTCACGCCGGCGGCGAGGGTGGCGCCGTCGGGCGCGAAGGCGACGGCGTTCACCTGGCTGCGCGTCGACAGCGCCGCGCCCACCGGCCGGGGGTGTCGCCGATCGGTGAGATCCCACAGCCGGACGGCGTTGTCCGCGTCCGCCGCCGCCAGGACACGCCCGTCCGGGTGGAAGGCGAGGGACTGCACGCTCCCGCCCGCGCCGGTGAGCGCCGGTCCCAGGGCGGCGGGGCGCTCCCGGTCGCGGACGTCCCACAGCGTGACGGTCGTGTCCCGGCTGCCCGCGGTCAGGGTGGTGCCGTCGGGGCTGAACGCGACCGCCAGCACCCGGTCCGTCGGCTCGGTCAGCGGCCGGCCCAGTGCTACGGGGTGGGCCGGGTCCGCCACGTCCCACAGCCGCACCGTGTTGTCACCGGAGCCGGTCGCGAGCGTGCGGCCGTCCGGGGAGAACGCCACCGCGTAGATCGGGGCGGTGTGCCCGACGAGGCGGGTGCCCAGCCGTACCGGACGGCCGGGGTCGCGCAGGTCCCACAGTTCGACGTCGGTGTCGGCTCTGGCCGCGCCGGCCGCTGCGAGCAGGGTGCCCGCGGTGTTGACGGTGACGGCCTGCAGCAGCCCGCTCGGGCGCACCATCCGGGTCACGGCGGGCAGGCCCGAGGAGGCGATCAGACTGGAACGCGCTTCCACCGTGGGCGCGATCCGGTAGGCGGCGACGGCCAGCTGCGCGGCCATCGCGGGGTCGCTGCCACGCAGCCGGTCGGCGGTTCCGGCGATCTGCCGGGAGACCGCCAGGTTGCGGGCCCGGTCGGCGGCCCTGCGCTGCTGGACCGAGTAGACCGTGGTGGTGCCGGTCACCAGGACCAGCACCGACAGGGCCACCGCCAGCCGCCGCAGCCGTCGGGCGCGGCGGCGCTCGGAGCGGCGCTCGGCTTCGACGGCTTCCACGCTGGTGTCGAGGAACCGCTGTTCGGACTGGTTGAGCTCGCCGCGGCGGCCGAGGTTGTCGGCCCATTCGACCGCCGCCGCGAGCCGCACACCCCGGTACAGCGCACCCGGATCACGGTCCGTCGCCTGCCAGCCCCGGGCTGCCTCGGTGAGCTGGCGGTGGATGCGATGACCGGCCCGGTCGGTGTCGATCCACTGCTGCAGACGAGGCCAGGCCCGCAACAGGGCCTCGTGGCTGATCTCCACACCCTCGACGTCGGCGGTGACCAGCCGTTGGTCGACGTACCGCCGCAGGACGGCGCTGCTCTCGGCGTGGTGTGCGTCCTGCGGGGTGCCGATCAGCTCGTCCAGCCGTACCCGCCGACGGGTGTCGGGGGTGTCCTCGCCGACCTGGACCAGGCGCAGGAACAACCGGCGGGCCAGGTCCTTCTCCGGGTTCGTGAGCTGTGCGTAGAGGGAGTCCGCGGTCTGGGCGACGGCGCCCTTGATGCCGCCCGTGGCCGCGTAGTCCTCCACCGTCATGGTGGCGCGTTTGCCGTGCTCCCAGGTCGCCAGCAGCGCGTGGGACAGCAGCGGCAACGTGCCCACGTCATGTGCTGTGCCCAGGCCGGCATCACGTGCCGCGCCGGCCTGGGTGGCGGCCGGCGCCAGCTCCCGCAGCAGCAGGTGCACCAGCCCGTCCTCGACCGCCAGGCCGGCCAGCCGCGCCGGCTCGGTGATGGCCTGCCGCAGGTCGTCGTCGCTCAGCGGACCGACCACGACCTGGTCCCACTGCAGAGCCCGGGCCAGCACAGGCCAGCGCAACGCGGCCGGGTAGAAGTCCGCCCGCATACCGGCCACCACGCGGATCGACGCCTGCGGGCGCCCGTCGTCCGTGCGCTCGTCGTCCGTGCGCCCGTCGTCCGTGCGCTCCGCAGCCACCGCGGGGTGCGCGGCGAAGGCCGTCAGGATGGCGACGTAGGCGTCCTGCTCGCCCTCGTCACCGCAGGCGAAAAACTCCTCGAACTGGTCCACCACGATCAGCAGCGAACCGGTCAGACCCTGACGCACCTGGTCGGCGTACCACTCCGGCCGGGTCCTCAGCTCCGTCTCGACGTCCTCCGCGCTCGCCTCACCGAGCAGGGCAAGCTCCGCCGCGAGCCCGGCCACAGGATGACTTCCCGGCGTCACCAGGACGTGGCTCCACCGCGGTTCACCAGGCTCGGTACGGCCACGCAGGGTCGCTATCAACCCTGCTCGCAGGACCGAGGACTTACCCGAACCGGAAGGTCCGACCACCATCAGCGGACCGCGCGGCCGGTCCGGGCCGGTGACCCGTTCCACCAGCGCGGAGGTCAGCCCGGCGCGGCCGAAGAACCAGTCGGCGTGCTCGGGCTGGAACGACTCCAGCCCCCGGTAGGGAGTCACCCCCGCCGCCGGCCGCCCGAGCGGTCGGCGTAACCGCTGCCAGCAGTCGACCCACTCCTTCTGCCCGCTCTCGGACACCCCGCACGCGTCCAGCAGGCCCACAAACAGCTCCTGCTGCGCCAGCGTCGGCAGATGGCGACCGGTGCACCACCCACTCACCGTGCCCGACGGGACGCCTCCTCGACGTGCCAGATCCCGGACGGACAACCCGGCGGCCTCGCGCAGGCGCGTCAGCGCGCTTCCGAAGTCCTTCTTCGTGCGCACGAGCGCCAGGTCCTCGTACACCGCACCCTCGTGCACCCCGCAGCCCCCGTCGCCCCGTCGTGCCTGCGGCCCCGCCCTCGACGACCGGGCCCGTCATGTCACCGCCCGTGACGTTAGCCTTGTTCTCCGTACAGGTGACGTATTTCGGTGATTCCGTATTCTTCGGCCGCGCCAAGCTCACCGCGGGCCTGCTGACACAGCCAGCGGGCCGGTCTCGCCCCCGGCCCCCTGATGCAGGTCGGTCCCTCCGGGGGGCACGTCCTCGGTGCTGCGCACCGGCCCTGATGACAGCGCTGCACCAGCGCGGCAAGGTCGACGGCGGGACGTGACGATCCGTCGTGCTGACGTCGACCCGGCCGCGGCCGGAGCCCTGACGGGCGAACTCTGGCAGCCGCCGGCGGCGACATTCATCTGTGGGACCTCGATCCCGAGGACACGGTCCGGCGGGCCTGCGGGGCTGACGGGGACCCGCTCACCCGGCTGGAGTGGGACAAGTCCGTGCCAGGAGTGCCCTATCAGCCCGGCTGCCCCTGACCACGCACCAGACCTGGTCAGGGGCATTCCGGCGCCGCGGCCGGGGTGTACGGAGTCGTACGGGATCCACCTCGGGACACCCGGACCGGTGAGCCGCCGGTGTCTCATGGCCTCCGAGGGATCACGGCCACGGGCCGGAAAGGGAATCCCGAGAACCAGCTCCGGAAAGGACGTACATCATGCCCGGCCATCAACCGTCGCGTTCAGGGCGGCGCCTTCGCGGCCTGTTGTCGCGCCGGCCACCAGCACCGCGCGCAAACAGGACGTCGACGGGGCGGAGGACCCTTCTGCGGGTCGCCGTCGCCGGCGCGGTCGCCTCCGCCGTCGTCATCGTCTCCGCCCCGGCCCACGCGGCCTCGACAAACTCGATCGTCTATCACGCCGACGGCGCGGTCGCTGGCGAGGTGTGGTTCAACTCGGGATTCAGCTCCGAGCATGTCGGCGCCCCGCAGTTCGGCCCGAACACGTTCACCGTCAGGGACCGTTTCTGCGGGGACGGCTGGGGTGTCGGCGTCGAATGGACCGTCGGGGGCCACACGGACACCTGGCGGAGCGCCGGGGACTGCGGCCCGGAGGAGGTGACCTTCGAGGCGGGCCCGAACCAGGCGACCGCGGCCGAGCTCAGCTGGCGCTCGTTCCGCTGGGACGTGAACGGCATCAGCGACACGACCTACGAGCTCGCGCGCGACGACTGGATGGGCTCGGACAACGGCTGTGACAGCGTCTGGATGGGACGGGTCGCCACCTACGGCTTCGACGTCGAGGCAGTGGGCCACACGTTCGAGGTGAGCATGTGGCCGACGCTGACCGCCCGGGCCGCCGGCCGCAACCTGGTGCCGGAACTCTGGGAGGCGGTCCAGGCCTGCAGCCCGCTACCCAAGGCCCTGACCGAGACCCAGCGCAGCTCCCTCTACAAGCAGCTCTACTGCCACGCCGTCTTCGGGGTCGACAAGCGCCTCGGCGGCGAGACGTGGGACCTCGAGGCCGACCGGGAGGACATCTCCTGGGCGAAGGTCATGCTCGGCTGGAAGAGGTGCAACTGGTGACGTGGATGCGGACACGGCGCCCGCACGGCCGGAGCGGATCATGAGGGCCGGGGACGCGCGGCGGACAGAACCCGGCCGGGCCAGGTGGGCGGCGGCGCTGGGCACGCTGCTGATCACCCTGGCGGTCACGGGCGGCCCACCGACACCCTCCGCGGCCGCCACCGACCCCGTGTCCGAACCACCCGTCCAACAGACCCTGAAGGTCCTGCACTGGAACATGGCCGGCGCGGCGCGCAACGACGGTGACGGGCCGCCGGTCGACCGGCTCGTCGAGCGGATACGGGAACTCGACCCCGACATCGTCACGATCAACGAGATCTGCCACAGCCAGGCCACCTATCTGGACGACGAGCTACGCGACGCCGGCATCTCGATGTCCTGGCACTTCGGCCGTGCCTCCACCAACTGGTTCAACGCCTGTAACGGCTGGTTCGGAGCCGACGCCTGGGCGGGGAACGCCACCTTCACCAAGGCGCCCGTCGGTGCCGAGCAGGACTACTGGTTCAGCGGGGACGAGGTCGTCGAGGAACGCGGCACCCAGACCCGGGGATTCACCTGCCTGACCGCGTACTTCGCCCGGCCGGTGCGAACCTGCGCCATCCACACGGACCCGACGGACGACCTCGCCCAGCGGCAGGCCGCGGCCATCGCGGCGAAGTTCTCCACCGACATCGACCAGACGCCGTACATCCTCGCCGGGGACTTCAACGCACCCCCGGCCACGCACCAGCAGACGCTGTACGCACCGGAGGCCGGCGGCGCCGGGAAGTTCTACGAGGTGGGCTGGCAGCAGCCGGGTATGGGCGCGAGTACCCACCACGAGGGAAAGCTCGACTTCATCTTCGCCAGCCGCGGCAGCTTCGCCCCTGAGACGGTCGAGCAGGTGCTCGACGGCGGCACCTGCTCCAGCAACGACGACGAGGACTGCTCGGACCACCGGATGCTCTACGGCGAACTGGTTCTTCTCTGACCCGGCCGGGCGGCACCCGGAACAGGTTCCGTCCCTGCCGCCTCGCGCTCCTTTCGGGCCTGTCCCACGCCTGCGCGCGACCACCATCAGAGAACCTGGAGAAACAACGATGAAAACGCTGACCGGAGAACCTCCCGGCGTTACTTCCTGCACATGATGTTGATCACCTTACTGGTGCTCCTGCTCGGCCTCGTCGTCACGCCACGACCAGCGAAGGCCGAGAGCTGCAGCTACCCCACGTTCCAGGTGTACCCGGGGTCGGCGATATCCATGGTCAGATACGCCGAGGTGGACTTCCACTTCGAGGTGTGAGGTGTGCGGCACGGACCCGTCGTCGTGGCAGGCGTCCGTGACGAAGGAGCAGACCAACTCCACGGGGAAGAACCTGGGCTTCTTCCTCGACGGGACCTCGATCTCGGGAACTGGCAGCG
Organism: Parafrankia sp. FMc2; assembly: GCF_041008525.1. Taxonomy (NCBI): domain Bacteria; kingdom Bacillati; phylum Actinomycetota; class Actinomycetes; order Frankiales; family Frankiaceae; genus Parafrankia; species Parafrankia sp. FMc2. The sequence goes on from NZ_JBFLUG010000132.1 coordinate 8,791, forward strand.
GCGGATACTACAAGTACTTCGACGCGGAGATCGATGCCAGCACCTGCGTTCCGCGGGTCGGCTGGCCCTGCTCGAGTTCCTACAGCCTCACCGTCAGCTACACCGTCACGCTTGACCGCTTCGGGAATCCTCAAGTCTACCAGAGCGCGGCCTCGGCACCGCTCGGCATGACGCTCTTCTCCACACCCTGACCGACGCCGAGACCATGGCTGGGCACGTCCGGCTGGGACGGCATGGACACCGTGCCGTCCCAGCCGGGATCAGTCGCTGGCCCGCCCAGGTCGTCCACCGGCCCCGACGCCGACAAGCTGCTCCTCACCGTCGCGGACCGCGGTACCGCGACGACGGCGCCGTCCGGGACGACAACGCCGCCGTATGCCTCGGGCTGTAGGAATGTCTCACTCATGATCGCCTCTTCACGCCACGTCAGTCGCGGGGCACGGCCAGACCACACCCACCGTCGATCGTGCTCTGTCGCACATCCGGTGGTGACGTACAGCGACCAGGCACCGCGCCAGTGTCCACGTCCGTTTGGTGCCATTACGAGGCTTTCAGGTGTCACGCTGCGGCGACTGCCCGGCCTTGCGGTCGACGACGGGACGCCCGACTCTGACCATTTTGACTGTCCTCACGGGCACTAACGCACCGTCACCACCGAAAGTAAGCCAGAGCCCGACCTGCGGGTTTTCCCTGTCTACCACGGTCGCGGATTGCTGTCGGACTGTTGCCATGTGACAAACAGCGGGGGTCCGGACAGGTCAGCCGAGCTGGTTCAGATGGGTCACCAGTGGGGTGGTTCGTCCAGCCGGGCGGGGGCGCCATGGCTGCCACCGGCCCTCGCCCGGCAGAAGAAATCGAAAACGCTCGTTTTTGTCGCCCGCGCCGTCGGAGTGGCTGGTTGTGGGGGATTTCTGGTGTTTTTGCGTGATCAGGGGATGTTCCACAGCCACACGGTGCTGTCGTCGCCGTTGATATTGCCGCTGCCGCTGGCGAGGGTGCGCCGGTCGGGGGAGAACGCAACGGTGTTCACCGGGCCGGTGTTGTCGGTGAGGGTGTGCAGGAGACGGGGGGCGGCCGGGTCGGTGGCGTCCCACAGCCGCACGGTGTGGTCGTTGCTGCCGCTGGCGAGGGTGTGCCGGTCGAGGGAGAACGCCACCGACCCGACGGAGGCGGTGTGCTCGGTGCGGGAGGCCACGAGTTCGGGGAGGGGTCCTGCGGTCATGTCCCACAGCCGCACGGTGTGGTCGTTGCTGCCGCTGGCGAGGGTGCGCCCGTCGGGGGAGAACGCCACCGACCACACGGTGATACCGCCGGGTAGAGGTTGGGAGTCCTGTGTGGCGATGTTCCACAGCCGGATCGTGCCGTCCTGGCTGCCACTGGCGAGGGTTTCTCCGTCGGGGGAGAAGACCACCGACCGTACCGGGCCGGTGTGGTCGGTCAGCGGGGGGCGTGGCCGGTGGGGTGTGGGAGTCGATGTGCGCACAGCGGTGGGGGTGGGTGCTGCGGGGCCGGTGCTGGTTGCGGTGGGATTGTCGTCCTGGGTGGAACGGACGAGGAGACCCGTGCCGGTGGCGAAAAGTAGCGCCACGGTGAGCGAAAGGTCGCGGCGTGACAGCCCGCGGGGGATACGCCCGGGCCGGGTGCGCCCGTGGAGAGCGGGCTGGTCGGGGTCTGGTGTCACCGGCCCGGGGAAGGGCGGTTCTGTTGCGGTGGTGGGGGTCTGCTGGAGAGGTAGGGCCTGCCCTGGGGGGAAGGCGGGTGCGGCGGTGGGTTTCGCCCGTCCGGCCCGTGCGGTGGTGATCGCGTCGAGGAGGTGCTGGCGGGCGGTGTCGGCGGGATGGCCGAACAGATCGATCGTCACGATCTGGCCGAGCAGCCCTGGGCGGGGGCAATCCTCCACCCGGACGGGGAGCAGCCTGCGGGTGAACCCGGCGGGGTCGGCGGTGTGGGCGGCGTGCCATTCGTTCTGCCCGTAGACCGAGCGCAGGTAGGCGGCGGAGAGCAGGGCGATGGTGCGCTCGGCCTCGGTCGTTCCCTGCTGCATGCGGACCGCCCAGTTCGACCCGGGCACGAAGTCCCACGCCTGGATCAGCACCTGGTAGCCGGCGTCTTCCAACTGCCAGGCGACCCATTCCGCCCAGTCTTGGTCAGCCGCCGTGTAGGAAACGAAGAAATCCCACTGCGACACCGGCCCGCCACCGTCTTTACCCCCGGGTGCGTCTCCGGTTGGTTGCTCTGCGCCGCCCATAACGCCTCAGCCTGCACCATGCCGGCCATTGCACCTGTGGCAGGGGCGGGCACGCCGGCCGACATTCGAGACGGTCCCGGAGTCGAAGCCGGGGGCCGCCTCACTTCTTTCTCAGCTACGCCTCCTCGAGGTCGTCAGCGTCGGGCAGGGGGTCGATGCTGGCAGAGTCGCGTGTTCAAGTGACCTGTATTCGCAAGATCGAAAGCGGTGATCGTCGCTGTCGGTATCGGTTGTTGCGTGATGACAGGCGGCCTCGGCGGGCGAAACGAGGCGCCGAGGCCGGACACGCCCTGCTGGTGGCAGGAGCGACGATCAGCCTTCGTCGTCCGACTCCGTAGGCGGGTCATATGCGGGCCACGACGCCGGACGCTCCACCTCCGCCGGCAGCCGCGTTCGGGCGTCCCCCTGCGCCGCCGCCACCTGGTCGCTCGACAGGCCCTCCGCCCCGGACAGGTTCGCCCCCGCCCAGCCAGGTGCGGGTGAGGTTCGCCCCGCCCAGCTGGGCCCCAGCGAGGATGGCCTCGTCCAGCCAGGCACCGGTGAGGTCCGCCTCGCCACCTCCGCGAGGTCCGCCCCGTCCAACTCGGCGCCGGCAAGGGCCGCCCTGCTCAGCCGTGCACTGGGAATGTTTCCAGCCGCTGGCGAGGCCGGTCCAGGAGCATCTGGTCGAGCCGCTGTTGATGATCGACGCAGCGAAGGGTGCGTCCGCGGCGCGGATCACGGTCGTCCTCCCGCACTACTCGTATGTACGGTCGGACAAGAAGGAAGAGCCGCGGATCTTCGATAGGTGGGCGGCTTGTCGCCGATCTGCTTGGTGACCGCCTGGGCGAGCACGATTCTCGTGGTGACGTTGCACTCGCCCCAGGTGCACGGTTTCTTCAGCGTTCCCGTCGACCATCTGCACGCGCTGCGGGAACTCGCGGAGCACTTCCGCGGGTACGACCTGTCGAACACGACGGTGGTCTCCCCCGACCTCGGCTACGCGAAGGAGGCGGCGCGGTTCACCCGGCGGCTGGAGTGCGGGTCGCGGCGGTGCCAAGCAGCGGTTCACGGACGACCGGGTCGCGATCAGCACTGTCATCGGCGACGTCGCGGACCGGGACATCGTCATCGTCTACGACGAGATCGCGAAGGGCAGCACGGTGCTCGAGCTGCTCGCGAGGCTCCGCGAGGTCGGTGTCCGGTCGATGTGGGTGGCGTGCACCCACGGGCTGTTCGTCGACGGGGCGCTCCGTCGGATCGGCGGCCAGTCCGACGTGACGGAGATCGTCTGTACCGACACCGTCCCGATCCCGGTGGAGGCGCGGACGCCGAAGCTGACGGTCCTGTCGGTCGCGCCCGCGCTGGCCGAGCCATGCGGCGTATCCACAACGGCGAGTCGGTCAGCGCCCTGTTCGACTGAGTGCCGGTGGTAAAATGATCAGTCTGGACCACGTGCGGGCGTGGACCTTCCTCCTGCTCGGGGACTACCGATGCGACGTGGCGAAGTCTGGTGGGCCGATTTCGGAGAGCGGCGGCCTGTCATCCTGCTGTCCGAGGAAGCGCACATGGAGTTCCGGGCGATGCAGATCGTCGATCCGGCGACTGTCGACATCACCGGCGTCGGACTCGAGGTGACGGTGGGCGCCGTCGAGGGGCTGCCTCTCGACGGGGTCGTACGAGTCGCGTTCCCCCGCCCGGGTCTCATCCCGTGTACATGGCTGGCGACGGTGACGGAACGGGACGTGATCGAGCGGGCGGGAGTGTTGCCCGAGGCAAAGCTCGACGAAATCGAGAGGGCCCTCCGTCTTGGCGGCATCGCCACGGAATCTGATCTTCAGGGGCGGTCCGGTAAGTCCCGGGTTACTGGCAGAGGCGCGTGTTCAAGTGCCCTGTGTTCGCAAGATCGAGAGCAGTGACTGTCACGGTCGGTGACTGTGGCCGGCTCCGTAGCGGGCAGGGGCGGTGCAGTGGTCGGGTTCGTTAGTGGCCTGGCCTGGTGGCTGCAAGTCCGAGCAGTTCCGGGACTGGTTGGTCGCCGTCGTCTTCCGCGGTTTCCCGCAGGACGAGCCCCGCGCCGGTCCCCATGAGATAGGCAATTTGGGCCCAAATTGCGGTCTGGTCGGCGATCCGGCGGGATCGCTGGGCCCAGGTGCGGCCTTAGCGGAGGATCCGGTACCGATCACGCTCGGACCCCGACTCGGTGGCAGGGGGGCGGCGGGTGCGAGCTCGCGGTGCTCGCGCACAGTGAGCACCCCCCTGGCTCTGTCCGCGGAAACGGACCGCAGATGTTGGTGACTTCTGAACGCACTTGACGATCAAGACCGTCGATCGATGTTCGCGAGAACGGACCGCGGCGAGGCCAGCGCACACGCGAAGTGCCTGCTGGCAGTGGTCAAGGACAGCAGCAAGGGGTGCGGTCCGAAGTCACGAACACAGGCCGCCGGTGTCGCTGGGATGCGGTCGGCGCCGACGAACATGTGCGGTCGCATCTCGCGGACAGAACCACCCCCCGCCCGTCCCTGTCAGGCGACGTTTGAACTGGCCTGCTGGGGCGCCGTGAGCTGGGGCTGGCCGTCCGCGTTGGCGGGGCCGGGTCGGACGGCCGTCATTGGGTCTGGCCTTTTTCTGGGTGGTAGCCCAGCGGCGGCAGGCATGGTTCATGCGCCCGCGGTGTCCTCGGCCTCCCAGCGCAGCAGGTCGCCCGGCTGGCACTTGAGCACCTCGCAGAGCGCGGCGAGCGTCGCGAAGCGGACCGCCTTGGCGCGGCCGTTCTTGAGGACCGCGAGGTTGGCGGGAGTGATCCCTACGCGGTCCGCGAGCTCGCCCACGGACATCTTCCGTCTGGCCAGCATCACGTCGATGTCGACGGCGATCGGCATCAGATCACCTCGTCCAACTCGGTCTGCATCTGCGCCGCTTCGACGTCGCGCGCGACGGCCTGGGCGAGCAGCATCCGCAGCACGAGCACGATGAGCGCGACCCCCAGGACGGCCAGGCCAACCCCGCCCATGATGACGGTGACGCCCGGGTCGTCCCGCTGGCCCGGCGCATTGAGGGCCGTGACCGCGAACCACACGAGGGCAGCCGCCACGATCGCGCCGATCACGACGTCCACGTACCGGAAGGCGGCGTGGGAGAACACGGTTCCGCGTCGCACCATCGTCACCAGCCGCCATACGCAGACCAGGGCGACCTGGACCGACACCATGCCCAGGATCGTGATCATGCGCAGCGGGGTCAGTGGGAGCGACCCGTCCTCCGGGTCGCTCCCACTGACCAGCGCCCACACCATCCCTGCCTGTACGAACACGGTGCCGGCGAGCACCACCGCGAGCACGGCGCGCAGCGCACCCACTGTCAGCTTTCCCATGACCCATCCTCCCATCGAGTCGCGATGGGAATCTATCGATTTTCGATAGGTGAAGCAAGGGAGGGCGGAGGGGGTGGCAGTTTCGCACCGCGGCGAGACGCCGCCGCCCCCTCCCATGGCATGGCGTGCACGGGAAGGTCCTTGATCTTGTCGAAGTCGGCCTCGCTTGAGCACAAATCGGACGCCATCCGACTACGCCGAAACCTTGGGCCAGATCGGATGACGCATGGCCAGCGACTGGCCACCACTACTGACGGGTGGCCAGACCCGACGACGCTCGACAGCCGCACGTGTTCTTCCTGCCCTGGGGGCGGCGTAGCCTGGCCGCCGGCCGGAGGGGCCCACAGGGCCGCTGACCTGTGCTGGTGTCGTGCCGGGTCCCCCTCCAGCTTCGGCGGAGCCGGTGACGGTGGGGGTGGAGGAGCCGGTCACGGAGCCGGTGGCAGCGGCGAGACCACGCCGATCCCCCTCCCCGGCGGTGAGGTGCCCGGCCTACGGTGGCGGTGGCGCGTCGGTCGGTACGGCCACCAGCGCGTCCCCGGGGCTGGGGAGCGTCACCGCGGTGGTGCTTCCCAGCCCCGGGGACGCGCCGGTGGTTCCCCCACGGACCCGCTCACCCGACCCCCCACCGGCCCGCTCACCGGCCCCCCTGTAAAGACGGGTGGGTGGCGGCCGGGTGCACAGCGGCTGGTCAGCGGGGATGTGGGACCTACCCGAGTACTCCGCGACATAAAGGGCCGGAACGGTCCCGTGTCCTCGCAGGGGTGCTGACCTGCGACTGTCAGGCCAGTGTCAGATCACTGTCAGGTCCCGCTGGCCCCGGCCTGCAGCTCGGCGAGACGGGCCCGGGCCGCGGCGAGCTGGTCCAGGGTGGCGACGTCGCCGGGCTTCTCGGTGAGCATCGCCTCGTACAGCGCGACCGTGCGCTCGGCGAGGGTGCGTTCGTGGGTGGCCTCACCCGGCAGCGGCTCCAGGCGGGTGGTGCGCTCCAGCAGCCGGCGACCGGATGTGATCACCGCTGCGGACAGGCCCAGCGCCCAGCCGTCGCGGTCGTCCAGCACGGCGGAGACCGGCCGGTCTGTCCGGTCAGGGTCGCCGGGCTCGCGGTGGCGGGTCACCCAGCTGTCCAGCGCCGCGGCGACCTGCCGGGGTGCGGTGGCCGCGTCGGGCAGCGCCGGGGTGAGGATCCGCCCCCCGCCGCCGGGCAGGTAGGGGACGTCCAGGCCCCGCTCCCAGTCCGCGATCCGGGTCCGGAACCGCTCCTGGGCGGCCTGCCGGGAGATGCCCAGTGCCTGCCCGATCTCCTCCCAGGTCGTGCCCCGTGCTCGTGCGGCGACCACCGCGGCCGCCAGCACCTCCTGGGCGTCGGACACCAGCCGCTGGGCGTATTCGACCAGCCCGGCCGGGGAGCCGTAGCCGTCCGCACTGGTGGGGACCAGGCCCCCAGCGACCCGCGCGGTCTCCGCGGCCGCGGACGACAGCGACAGCCGGGCCAGCACCGCCGGCGGTGTCGAGAAGGCACCGGCTGCGCGCAGCCGGTCGTAGACGGCCTCGCCCAGCGGGTCGGTCGTGTGCTCGTACTCGCTCACGCTGACACCTCCCCGGCCATCGCCGGGGCCACCACCGTCTCGTACCGGGCCAGCGCCGCCGCCACGTCCGGCGCGGACCGCATCCGCTCCAACGCCTCCTGCACCTGGACCAGCCAGACGTGTGTCAGGTCGTGCGCCAGGCCCTCATCGTCGTCGGGGTAGTCGGTCTCCATCCCCAGCAGCGCATCCAGCAGCGTCGCCTGCATCCCCAGCAGCTCCTGGCGCAGCCCCGCCCGGTCCAGCGTGTCCGACCCCACCGCCCCACCTCCATGTCCGGATCATCTTGACAGCATCGACGGTAGGACGATCCGGGTCGGACGTCAAGATGATCCGGACATCCGGTCGGGCTGTCGCGTCGGCGGCCACTCGCACGCCTGTCAGGGCGCAACGTCGCCACAACGCTGTGCGGTTGCGGTTGAACACGCCTCTGACCTGGGGCGACGCTCCGTCACCTGACAGGCAGAACATCGGTGAAGGGGGAACGATGCTTCGTCTCGAACAGGCCGCGCGGCGCGCGGGTGTGGACGTCTCGACGATCCTGCGGTGGATCGAGGACGAGCAGCTGCCGGCCTGGTGGACGTCGACCGGCTGGCGGATGGACGCCGCCGACGTCGACACCGGGGTGGTCCAGGTGCTGGCCAGCCGTCCGGCGTAGGCGGCGCCCACCAGACCGGGCACCGTCGTGGGATTTCGCGTTCTACGCCGGTGAGTCTGGGTGAGCTACGGAGGACCCCACCGACCCGCCGACCTGCGCGGACGCCACCGGGTGGGGTCCTCCGGCTCTTAGAGCCGGAGGAGTCTCGGAGGACCCTGCGGGGGGTCTACGGAGGACCGTGCAGCAGCGGCCTACCAGCGATGATGATCTAGGCCGTCGCGCCGGTCACGTCGGGAAATCCCCTCCTCCACGACGGAAGCCTGGCCGGTGGCCGGAGGAGGCCACAGCCCCGCCGAGCTGCACGGCAACGAGCGCCACACCCCTCCGGCTTCGGCGGAGCCGGTGACGGTGGGGGTGGCGGAGCCGGTCTCGGAGCCGGTGTCAGCCCCAGGGCGGCCGCGCCCCCAGACGGGGGACACGTGCCAGGCCACTGTCCGTATCGGTCGGGGGCTGTGCGCCGGTGGGGTGTTTGTAGGGTGCCGGGGCGGTGGTGCGGCGACCCGGTGCACGCGCCCCGCGGGCCGGCGGGAGGGCCGAGATGGCGGGCGTGCTGAGTCTGGACGAGCTGGTGGGGTTGCTGGACCGGTTCGGGATGAGAGTCGAGGTGGACCTGGCCGCCGCGGCCGCGGACGGGATGGGTCCCGAGTTGGTGGCCGCGCGGCTGGCGCACGCGCTGGTGGGGGCGGTCGAGGCGCACGCGACCCGGGCTGAGGACGCCGCCCGCCACGCGGGGGCAGGACCCGCAGACATCGGGCAGGTGGCGTTGACGGCGTTCGCGGGCGCCGGCTGCGCGGCCGAGCCCGACGAGTGGGCGCTGCTGGAGTGGCGGGCGACCCGCCTCGCGATGGTCCTCTCCGCCCTGGACTTCACCGGCCCGCTGCCCCGCCAGGGCCAGGTCGGGTCAGGTGACACGCTGGTACGGACCATCCGCACCGTCGCCGCGGCCCTGTCCGGGATGACCAGCGCCCAACACGCCGCGTCCAACCCGCACCGCGGCCCGCAGGAGGCCCGCGACGCCGCCCGGGCACTGTCCCGAGGAATGGACGCCCTGGAACAGGCCGCCGCGGACGCGCCCCTGCACCGCACCCTCAGCCAGCTCATGCAGATGACGGACTGAACGCCGCTCAGGGGGCATCAGCCTCGAGCGTCCACCCGGTCCCGGCCACGATCTGGCGGGCCGCGACAGTCGCCGCGGCCACGATGGCGGCCGGGTCACCGCCATGGCCGCCCGGCCAGGACCAGCGGGTACGCCGCGCGGGCAGGGCGCCGAGGGTGCCCGCGCCTCCGCCGCCGGTGTAGCCGGCCTGGTCCGCGGCCGCGTCGATCACGTCGTGCACGTCGCGGGGCAGCCGTTCGAGCCCGGGGTGGTGGATGGTCAGGCGCCGCCCGCCGGCGGCGTAGAACTCCGCGGCGTCGATGGCGCTCAGCCCGGCCATCCGCCGCACCCACGCCTCGACGCTCTCCCCCGGCCGCAGGTCCTCGTCCCGGTCCATGGCGCTCATCGTGATGTTCCTGTCCGTACGTCGGGGTCGATGTCGGGCAGGCCGGTCCGGTGCTGGTCGCTCATGCCGACGCGGCCGGGACGACGGGGGAACGCCGGGTGAACCGTTCCTGTGCGGCCTGCCGGGACACCCCCAGGGCACGGCCGATGTCCTCCCACGTCGTCCCGCCGGCGCGAGCGACGCCGGCGGCCTGGTGGGCGAGCCGGTCGGCGCGGCCGGTGGCTTGGCGCAGCAGCACGAGCGCGGCCAAGGGCCGGGCATCGACCAGCTCACCGACCCGGTCCAGCAGCGCGTCCAGGTCGTCCAGCAGCTCGCCCGGGGGCACGTCCACCAGCAGCCGATCAATGTGGACCCGCCACTCCGCGTGGCCCCGATCCTCGTGGACCTTTTCGAGGTCGTACAGGTCCCCGGCCGGGGCCAGGTCGACCGGCACCCCACGCCAGCCGCAGGTGCACGCCGGCACCAGCCCGTCCCCGGCCGCCATCACCGCCGCGTTGGTCATGCCCATGACCGTCCCCGCTGGCCAGCAGCCGTCAGGGGCGTACGGGTCGGGCACGTCCCGGCCGAGCCGCACACCCAGCCAGCCCTCGTGCGCCTCCCCCAGGTCCTCGTGCCACCAGCCCACCGGCGTCTCCCTCCCTCGGGCCCGCCGTCCACGAACCACCGCACGCAAGTGTCCTTGACGGATTTGATGTTGTCAAGGTTCCTTGCGTTCCCGGTGGCGATCCGGATCACGGCGCCCGATAAGCCTCCCGTCCCAGGCCTGTCCTCTGCGGGTGGACGCGGGCGGCGAGTCGTACGACAGGGCGGGATCCCGTACCCGTCAAGATCGCCGTCGGCGACATTGGCCGTCAACAGTGTTGATTATCTTGAGGGGAGGGCGGGGGATGGTCTACGTACCTGACTGGTGGCGGTTCGTGGCAGGCTGAGCGGCTATGAGCACGGGGCGCCACGGCGCGGGACGGGACGCCGCCCGATCCTTCGATGATTGTTGACCGGGGGCGGGTCGAGAAAGCGCTGCCCGGCTACCGGGTCGGGGACCGGCTGGGATCGGGGCAGTTCGGGCTGGTGCTGGCCGCCCGCCACCGCCGGCTACGCCGCCCGGTCGCGGTCAAGGTGATGGACGCCGAGGGCCCCGAAGGACACACCGTCGACTTCGCCGCCGAAGGGCGGATCCTGGCCGACCTCGACCACCCCCACGTGGTCCGGATCTTCGAGTATGTCGAGGCCGAGGGCCTGTGCCTGGTCGTGATGGAACTCCTGCCCGGCGGCACCCTGACCCGCCGACGCAACAACTTCCCCGCCCCCCAGGCCTGCGCGGTCGGCCTGGCAGTGGCCGCTGCGTTGGAACACGCCCACACCCGCGGGGTGCTGCACCGCGACATCAAGGCCGACAACATCCTGTTCGCCGCCGACGACACGGTGAAAGTCACCGACTTCGGCATCGCGAAGATCTTCGAAGGGTCCGCGGCCACCGCCAGCGGCCGGGCCGGCACCCCGATGTACATGGCCCCCGAACAGATCGACGGCGGCCGACTCGGCCCCGCCACCGACCTCTACGCCCTCGGGGTCGTCCTCTACCAGCTCTTCACCGGCGCCCCACCGTTCGACCCCCGCCAGCCAGTCCCGCCCCTGTGCCGCACGCCCCCCGTCTCTTATACACCACGCGACCTGGCGGAGATCGCTACTCGTTCAATTTACGGGTGCACAGTTGCCTTACTAAAAAAAACAATTATCAAGTACCAAAGTTAAGATTAATTA
>NZ_JBFLUG010000133.1:0-19465 GCF_041008525.1 Parafrankia sp. FMc2
CTGCAGCTCCGGCCGGACGGCGAACATGCCGAAGTAGGCGACCCCGGTCACCCCGGTGGCATCGTCGGCTGCTGCCAGCTCCAGCGGCGCGCCGGCGGCCTCGCCTACTTCGGCATGTTCGCCGTCCGGCCGGAGCTGCAGGGCCGCGGCGTCGGCGACGTGCTGCTCGCCGCCGCCGAGCGGTTCGCGTGCCGCGAGTGGTCCTCCGTGCGGATGGAGATGTTCGTGATCTCGCTGCGCGCCGAGCTGATCGCCTGGTACGAGCGGCGCGGCTACCGGCGCACCGAGCGGTGCGAGCCCTTTCCCTACGGCGACGAGCGTTTCGGTGTGCCGCGGCGCGCGGATCTCGCCTTCGTCGTCCTGGACAGGGACCTCCGGGACCTGGCGGACCGCACGGACGCCCTTGCCTGGCCCCGAAACGACCCAGACGCCCCAGAAGTCGGAGAGGCCGGAGGCGCCGATGTTCCGGACAAGGCCGATGTTCCGGACAAGGGTGCCGCGGATGTCGATCCGGGAAACATTGGTCTCGGAAAACGGCAGCAAACCTCTGCGGGGTGACAACTGTGTTCTCCCGAACGGTCCACGTCGCGGCGTGCGTCCGGTCAGGGGAGAATAGCGGCGTGAACGCTGGCGTTGATCCACACCTGTCGTTGATCCGTCCGGTTGTGCCGAACACGTCGCACGGCTGCGCCGAGTGCCTGCGGGTCGGGTCGGTCTGGGTGCATCTGCGGTTGTGTCTGAGCTGCGGCAACGTGGGCTGCTGCGACTCGTCCCCGATGCGCCACGCGCGGGCCCACGCGGCTGCCGAGGGGCATCCTGTCGTCCGGTCGCACGAGCCCGGTGAGGACTGGCGCTGGTGCTATGTGGACGAGACCTACGTCTAGTGCCGTGACCGACAGGTTCACGGCACTGGCGCCAGCTGGTCCCGGTACCGGCGACCGAGTCGTGGCCGCCGGTACCGGGACCGGTTCGTGCCTGGCGCCGCTGGTGGGGCACGCGGTCGTGCCGGGCACGAGGGTGCCGGTCCGCGCCGCGGTGGAGCCCGCGTGGGCCCTAGTGACGCACCCCGTAGCGGTCATCGTGGTGGCGATGCTGACGGGACGTCCACAGCGGGGCGGCGATACCGACCAGTGCCACCGCGACGCCGATCTGGAGAACATGGCGAATCCAGTCGAAGCCCGACGTGTTGCGCACCCCGATAGCACTCGCGATGACATTTCCGATGAGGGCGCCCACGATACCGATGGCCACGGTCAACCACAGTGGGATATCCTGCCGCCCGCGCCCGATAGCGCGCACGATGAAGCGTGCCAGAACTCCGATGATGAGACCTGCCAGAACAATCCAAAGAATCTGAAACACGACGGACGGCCCCCTGTGTCGGGTGTTGGATGCCTACCGGTATCCCCGCCCTTCCGGCGTCGAAACGAAGGGGCCGACGAGACGGGATGTGTACGGATGGCGTTGATGGCGGAACGCGGCGGGAACGGCGCGGCGTTTGACGTGGGCGTTCGGCTGCTGACGCCGGACGGTGAACTCGTCGATGATCCGCGGTTCTCGGTGCGGGCCGGTCCGGCACAGACCGAGTCCTTCTACCGGGAGATGGTGCGGGCGCGCCGCCTGGACGAGGAGGCGACGGCCCTGCAGCGCCAGGGCGAACTGGTCCTGTGGATCCCCCTGCGGGGGCAGGAGGCAGCCCAGGTGGGCTCCGCCGCCGCCGCCCGGCCGGGTGACTTCCTCTTCCCCAGCTACCGGGAGCACGCCGTGGTGTGGCACCGCGGCATCCCCGCGCTGGATGTCCTGCGCCTGCTGCGCGGGGTCTCGCACGGCGGCTGGGATCCCGAGCGGTACCAGGTCGCCAACTACGTGCTGGTGCTGGCCTCGCAGACGCTGCACGCCGTCGGGTACGGGCTGGGTGTGCGGATGGACGGCCTCACGGGCACGGGCGGTGATGGCCAGGTGGTGATGGCCTATCTGGGCGATGGGGCGATGAGTCAGGGGGATGCGAACGAGGCATTCGTGTGGGCGGCGAGTTTCGCGGTGCCGGTGGTGTTCTTCTGCCAGAACAACCAGTGGGCGATCTCCACGCCCAGCAGCCGGCAGTCGCCCGTTCCGCTCGCGCGGCGTGCCGAGGGTTTCGGCTTCCCCGGAGTGCGGGTCGACGGCAACGACGTCCTGGCGGTGCACGCGGTGACCAGCTGGGCGCTCGACCACGCCCGCGCGGGGGGTGGCCCCGTCCTCATCGAGGCGAACACCTACCGGATGGCGCCGCACACGACGTCCGACGACGCGACGAGGTACCAGCAGGCCGCCGAGCTGGCCTGGTGGCAGGCCCGGGATCCGATCGACCGGCTCGGGCGGCTGCTGGCGCACACCCACGACGAGGCCTGGTTCGAGCAGGTCAGAGCCGAGGCCGACATGGCCGCGGCCATGCTGCGGCGCGAGTGCCTGGCGCTGCCCGACCCGGCGCCGCGCTCGCTGGTCGATCACGTCCTGGTTGGTGACTCCTCACTACTGCGCGAGCAGCGGGGGCAGATCTGGGAGGGTTGACGCCGTGATAGACGTTGAACTCCGCGGCGGACCCGTTCCTCCTCCCGCCTCCGGTGAGCCGGCCGGAGCTGACCAGACGCCCGGGGCCGCGCAGGTCGCGGTCATCCGCATCGACCGGCCGGAGCGCCGCAACGCGCTCGACATCGAGCACTGCGAAGGGCTGCGGGCCGCGCTCGGGCGGGCGGAGGACTCCGGTGCGCGCGCGATCGTCCTCACCGGTGTCGGGTCGAGCTTCTGCGCGGGGGCGGACCTCAACCAGGTCTACGGCGAGGCGTTCACCGACGCGCTCTACAACGCGCTGCACGCGATCACGGACACCCCGCTGCCGGTGATCGCGGCGGTGAACGGGCCGGCGATCGGCGCCGGGCTGCAGCTCGCGCTCGCCGCGGACCTGCGGGTCGCGGCCGACAGCGCCGTGTTCGCGATCCCGACCGCCCGGCTGGGGCTGGCCGTCGACCCGTGGACGCTGAGCCGTCTCGCCGCGCTGGCGGGTGGCGGAACGGCGCGCGCCGTCGTGCTCGGCTGCGAGACCGTCCCGGCGGCGCGGGCGCTCGGCGTCGGCCTGGTCCAGCGGGCCGGGGGGCTGGACGTCGCGCTGGCCTGGGCGGACGAGCTCGCCGGCCTGGCGCCGCTGACGCTGGCCTACTCCAAGCAGGCGTTCAACGAGGCCACCGACGCCGGCGCGGTCCCGTCGGAGGCGGTGACCGCCGCCTACGAGGCATGCTGGGCCAGCGAGGATGCGCAGGAGGGCCGCCGGGCCCGCGCGGAGAAGCGGTCCCCGGTCTTCCAGGGCAAGTAGGGCACGTAGGGCCGCCGACGTCCAGCGGAGGCCGGCGAGAGGCGGGGCGGCTGTGGGAAGCACGACGGTGGGAAGTCCGGCGATGGGAAGTCCGGCGGTCGGACGTACAGCGAGTACCGCGGTGGGGAGCACGGGCGCAAGAGTGGAGAGCACGTTCGAGTCGCGCAGTCCGGCGACCGGCGAGGTCCTCGGCACCTTCCCGGTGATGTCCGCGGCGGAGGTCACTGCCGCCGTGGGCACGGCGCGGGCGGCCGCGCCGGCGTGGTGGTCCGCCGGTTTCGACGGGCGCCGGGCCGCGCTGCTGCGCTGGGCCGGCTGGCTCGCCACCCATGACCGGGAGGTCGTCGACCTCGTCCACGCCGAGAACGGCAAACCCGTGATCGACGCCCGGCTGGAGCTCCTGCTGACCTGCGAGCACATCCGGTGGGCCGCCCGCAGCGCCCGGCGGGTGCTGGGCCCGCGGCGGATCCGCGGCGGCCCGGTGACACCGGACTACGGGGCCCGGCTCGACTACCTGCCCTTCGGGGTCGTCGGCGTGATCGGGCCGTGGAACTACCCGCTGCTCACGCCGACCGGGTCGGTCGCCTACGCCCTCGCCGCGGGCAACACGGTGGTCTTCAAGCCGAGTGAGCTGACGCCCGCGCTCGGCCTGCTGCTCGCCGAGGGGTTCGCCGCCGCGAACCCGGACCTGCCCGCCGGTGTCCTCACCGCGGTGACCGGCCGCGGCGAGACCGGGGCGGCACTGTGCGCGGCGGGCGTCGACAAGGTCGCGTTCACCGGCTCGGCAGCGACGGCCCGGCGGGTGCTGGCCACCTGCGCCGAGACGCTCACCCCGGTCGTCGCCGAGTGCGGCGGCAAGGACGCCGCCATCGTCGCCGAGGACGCCGACCTCGCCGCCGCCGCGCGGATCGTCGCCTGGGGCGCGATGGCGAACGCCGGCCAGACCTGCGCGGGCGTCGAGCGCGTCTACGTCGTCGCCGGGGTGCGCGATGCCTTCCTCACCCACCTGCGCCGCCAGCTCGCCGGCATCCACGCGGGCGCCGGCGAGCGGGCCGCCTACGGCCCGATGACACTGCCGGGCCAGGCCGACGTCGTCCGCCGCCACGTCGACGACGCGCTCGCCCGCGGCGGCTCGGCGCTGCTCGGCGGGCCGGAGTCGCTGCGCGCCCCGTTCATCGACCCGATCGTGCTGGTCGACGTCCCCGAGGACAGCGCGGCCGTCCGCGAGGAGACCTTCGGCCCGACGATGACGGTACGCACCGTCGCGGACGTCGACGAGGCGGTCGCCCTGGCGAACGGCAGCCGCTACGGCCTCGGCGCCGCGGTGTTCTCCCGCCGGCAGGGGGACCGGATCGCCGCCCGGCTCGACGCGGGCATGGTGTCGGTGAACTCGGTGCTGTCGTTCGCGGCCATCCCGGGGCTGCCGTTCGGTGGCCGCGGGGAGAGCGGCTTCGGCCGGGTCCACGGCGCGGACGGCCTGCGCGAGTTCGCCCGGCCGCGCTCCGTCGCGACCCGCCGCCCCGGCGTGCCGGGGCTGGACGTCACCCGCTTCGACCCGCTGCCGGGGACCTCCGCCGCGCTGCGGCTGGTCCTGCGGCTGCGGCACGGCGGCACGGCGGCGGGCCTGGCCACCGGCCTCTCCGGCCTCTCCCGGGCTACCCGTGCGCGAGCAGCCAGGAGATCAGCTCGCGGGCGATGAAGCCGTCAGTGCCGGCACGAGGACCGGTACGAAGGCCGGTGCCGGTGCCGGCGTCGGTGTCGATGTCCGCGTAGGCGCTGGTGTCGCCGGCCAGGCCGAGGGCGGTGCGCAGGCCGGCCAGGATCGTCCCGTTGACGTCCCGGCCCTGCAGCGCGAGCAGCAGCGCGGCCCGCTGCCGGTCGTCCAGCCTGGTGAGGACCGGCGCGGCGCCGGGCAGTGTCACCACCTGGCGCGCCACCTCCGCGTCGACGACGACGTCCCCGGCGACGAGACGGTCCAGCGCCGACCGCAGCCGCTCGCGGTCGGTGATGGTGGACTTCAGGACGTAGCCCGTCCCGCCCGGCGCCCCGCGGAGCAGCTCGGCGGCGTAGGGGGCCTCGTCGTCGGCGGTGAAGACCAGCACGGCGGTGGCCGGCCGCAGGGCCCTGATCCGCCGGGCGGTCCGCAGCCCCTCGTCGGTGTGG
Source organism: Parafrankia sp. FMc2 (assembly GCF_041008525.1). Taxonomy (NCBI): domain Bacteria; kingdom Bacillati; phylum Actinomycetota; class Actinomycetes; order Frankiales; family Frankiaceae; genus Parafrankia; species Parafrankia sp. FMc2. The sequence continues at coordinate 5,513 of NZ_JBFLUG010000133.1, forward strand.
GTGGGGGGCATCCGCATGTCGACCAGCGCGACGTCCACCGGCGCGGCGGCGGGCGCCGCCGTCACGACGTCGACCAGGTCGCTGCCGCGGCCCAGGGCCGCGACGACCTCCGCGCCAAGGCTGGACACCAGCGCCCGCAGCCCGGCGCGCAGGTGCGGGCTGTCGTCGGCGAGGGCTACCCGCACGGGACCGTCACCCGCGCCGTGGTGCCGCGGGCGTCCTGATGGACGGCGAACGATCCGCCGAGGGCGCGCACGTGGTCGGCACCGACCTGAGCCCGCTCGGTGGGCACCGGCGCGAGCGTCGTGACCTCGCCGACGATCGAGGTGCCGTCGGTGCGCACCTCGACGCGTACCGCCGCGCTGTCCGAGGCGGGCAGGCCGCGCAGGGTCGAGGCCAGCGCCAGGTACAGCGCCCGCTCGCTCGCCGGGTCGAACCGCTCGGGAGGCACCCGCAGCTGGCTGGGCCGGTCCAGGGTGGCGGTGAGGGCGGCCAGTGCCCCGCCCAGCCCCTCCTCGTCCAGGACGGCGGGTCGCAGCGCGTCGGTGATCGCGGCCAGCTCCCCGCGGGCGCAGATGACGAGCAGCGCACACGGCGCGGCGATCGAGGACGCCCCCTGCAGCGCGATGGCGTCCTCGAGCTGACCCAGGGTTGGGCCGGACATCAGGTCCGGGTAGGTCACGGCCGCCACCAGCGCGGTGAACCCCGCCAGCAGCAGGACCGGGCCGGCGGTGATCCGGTCGAGGCCCGGGTAGGTCCGGACCCGGGCGAGTGCGAGCAGCACGAACGACGCGGGCACCGCGACGTAGAGAACTGTCAGGACCTTCATGAACACGACGAAGTCGGCGTGGTCGAGCAGGAGCGGCGCCGGCCAGAACACGTCCGGCGCGAAGCCGTTCCATTCCGGCCGGGAGACGACGACGGTCGCGGCCTGCCCCAGCAGCAGGACCACCGCGCTGGACCCGACCCACCAGCGGTCCCACCGGCCCCGCAGGGCGTTGCCGGGGTAGATCAGCAGGCCCCACCCGTAGGCCAGCCAGAACGCGGACTGGCTGATGCCGCCCACCAGCGGCAGCACGGCGGCGTCCCAGCTGATCAGCCAGGTCAGCGCGCTGAACCCGCCGGCGGCGGTGAGCAGCAGGCCGCACCGGCGCGACGACCGCTGCGCACCGAGCAGCACCCCCGCGACGGCGAGCACGGCCGCCACTCCCGCGTTCGGGACGGCGCCCAGCCGGTGGTGCTGCCAGTAGGGCCACCCGGCCGCCACGGTGCCCGCGGCCACGACCAGGGTGGTGACCGCGGCCGAGAGGATGAGCCGCGCCGTCGCGGAGCGTTCGGGGCCGACTGGCATCGCTCAGGTCTACCGGAGAGTGGTCGGTTCCTCCTACCGGACCTGCCCCGGTACGACCACGGGTTATCCCGGGGTGGCCGACGGGACCGGAAGCTGTGAGAAGATCCGGTGTGCGTGTCGCGATCGCGGAGGACAGCGGCCTCATCCGGGAGGCCCTCGGGGTGCTGCTGGCGACGATCGGGGTCGAGGTCACCGCATCCGTCCCGACCGGCACCGAGCTGCTCGCGGCGGTGCGCGCGGAACCACCCGACGTCGCGATCGTCGACATGCGGATGCCCCCCACCAGGACCAACGAGGGTCTGCTCACCGCCCGCGGGCTGAAGCAGGCGTATCCGGGGATGGGGGTCCTGGTCGTCACCGCGCATGACGACGACCCCTTCGCGGCCGACCTGTTCGCCGGCGGCGCCGAGGGCGTCGGCTACATGCGCAAGGACAACATCACCGACCGGCAGGCGCTCAAGGACGCGCTGACCCGGCTCCGTGACGGGCAGCCGGTGATCGACTCGCACATCGCCGCCCGCCTGCTCGCCGGCCACCCGCAGTCACAGCGGCTGCGCGGCCTGTCCGAGCGCGAGCGGCGCATCCTGGAACTCATGGCGCAGGGCCGCTCGAACAGCGGCATCTCCCAGCAGGTCCACCTGAGCCCGAAGACGGTCGAGTCCCACATCGCGAGCATCTTCGGCAAGCTGGGGCTGCGGATGGAGCCGTCCGAGAACCGGCGGGTCCTCGCCGTCCTGGCCTGGGTGGAGGCCGCCCGTCACGGCTGACGCCAGCACGTCACGGGTGACGCCAGCACGTCACGGGTGACGCCCGCGTGCGACGGCTGCGCCGGCCCGCCAGGCGCGACGTCCGGCGGCGGGCGCAGGCCCGCGGGTGTGATGGTGCGCGGAATCGGCTGGCTCCGGCCGCCGGGCGACTTACACTCAGATGATCTTTTCGTCGTGTCAGGTCTCATCGGGTCAGGTCAGCGAGGTGCCATGAGCGGTTCGGACGCCCTGAGTCACGTCATCACATTCTGTGGGAAGTGCAGCTGCGGCTGCCCCGAGCTCTACATCGACCACGAGGCCGAGGCCGAGCGCCGGGTCGTGATCACCGACGACTTCGGTCAGCGCATCCAGATGAGCATCGAGCAGCTGGAGGTCATCGTCGACGAGGCCCGTGCCGGCCGGCTCAGCTCCCTGGTGACCGCCGAACTCGCCACGGGAGGGTGATCCACGATCATCCCGCGGCCGCCGAGCTGGTCCCACTGTCCGGCCCGGTGGTCGCCGTCGCCACCGCGGCGTCGCTGTTCGTCGCGTTCCTCCACCTCCGGCGGCTGCACCGGACGTCCTGGCCGGGGGTGACCGGCCCGGACGGCTGGCTCGAGGCCGCGCACGCGGTGGTCGCCGTCGGTATGGCGATCATGTTCGTGGCTCCGGCCGAGGTCGTCGGGTCGTGGCTGTTTCTCACCGTGTACCTGGTGGTCACGGCCGCACTGCTCGTGGCCCTCGTGGCCCATCCTCGATGTGGTGCGCCGGCTTTGTGGTCCTGCTGTGCGCTGCTGCTCGTGGAGGCCGCGGCGATGGCCTGCATGTCCGGCTCGATCGGCGTCGCACGCTGGCCGCTGCGCACCGACGGCGCCCTCGGCACCTGGTGCGTCGTCCTGTTCGGCGGCGCGTTCCTGACCGCTCTGGTCGGGCTGCCCGCCCGCCGCCTCGCGACCGCGCCCGTCATGTCGACCGAGACCGCGACCGCGACGGCGACCACGCAGCTTGCTGCCCCGTCCACGCAGCTCGCCGCGGGCGCCGTGCTCTCCGACCAGGGAGGGCGCGCCAGCCAGCCGCGGGCCGCGCTCGCGGCACTGCTGCGGGCCTTCCCGGACCCGGTGGCCCCGCGGGCGTCGAGGCTGGTCATGTCGGGCGGGATGGTCCTGATGTTCCTGTCCCAGAGCTCGAGCTGAGGCCGCGCCACCGGTTGTCTCCGCTGCGGCGGACGTCCGATTCGTTCAAGACGGGCCGCCGGGGCCGCGCCTAGCCTGGGCCGCATGACAGCGACCTTCAACCTGACCGGCCTGGTCGTCTCCGACATGGCGGCCACCGCGGCCTTCTACCGACGGCTCGGCCTCGAGATCGCGGCTGACGCGGACGGCCTGGCACACGTCGAGGTGGAACTGCCCGGCGGTCTGCGGCTGGCCTTCGACACCGAGGACACCATCCGGTCGTTCGACCCGGGATGGAAGCCCGGAACCGGCTCGTCCCGGATGAGTCTGGCCTTCGCCTGCGACAGCCCGTCCGACGTGGACGCGACCTTCGCCGAGCTGGTCGAAGCCGGCTACCGGGGACACCTCGAACCGTGGGACGCGGTCTGGGGCCAGCGCTACGCCTGTGTCGCCGACCCGGACGGAAACCCGGTCGATCTGTACGCCCCGCTGCCGACCACCGAAGGGTGACGCGACGGTCAGGACTGCTGCTGGCGCAGCAGGGTGCGCAGCGGGACGCCGGCCAGTGCCCGCACGTCGCGGGCGAGATGCGGCTGGTCGGCGTAGCCGGCCTCGGCCGCCGCGTGCGCCAGGGCGGTGCCGCCGCGGGCCAGAGCCAACGCGTCCTGCAGCCGCAGGATGCGGGCCAGCGTCTTCGGACCGTAGCCGAAGACGGCCCGGCAGCGCCGTAGCAGCTGGCGTTCGCCGATCCCGGCGGCCTCCCCGACCTCGGCCACACTCGCCCGCCGCCTGACGCCCGCCAGGACGGCCGGAACCAGGCGGTCGTCCACGAGGGCCGAGTCCACCGGGCGCGCGGCCAGCGCGTTCTCCAGCGCGGTGACGGGGTCGGCTGCCTCGGCCACCTGCTCGGCCAGCCGGCGTGCGGGGCCGTCCCCCCAGACCTCGGCCAGCGGGACCCGCCGATCACGCACCTCGTCCGCCGGGACCGCCAGCAGCGCCGGCCCGCGCCCCGCGTCGAACCGCAGACCGGCGAAGCGGGAGCCGGCCGGCCAGGTGGCGAGCGTCGCGGTCGTGTCGGGCCCGGCGATCAGCAGGGTGCCGTCGGCCCAGATCACATCCATGCAGCCGTCGGGCAGCACCCGATGCTCGGCCGGCTGGTCGGCGCCGGCCCGCCAGGCGGTCGCCGGCAGCCGCCGCGCTGGCCGTTCGCGGTACATCTCCCGACGTTACCCGGGCTGATTCCCGGCAAAGCGGCTCCGGGGCGGGCAGGCGGCCGCATCCGCGCCTACCGTCGGCCGGTCGGCAGATACGAGGTCAAGGGAGCGATCGCCTTGCGTCGAATCGTGCTCATCTTCGTCCTGACCGTCACCGCCCTGCTCGCCGGGGCGATGTCGGCCGCCTTCGCAACGCCGTCCGCCTCCGTGCCAGGCACCTCCGTGCCAGGCACCTCCGCGCCCACCCCGCCAGGTACACCGGGAGCCGGTCCCGCGGCAGCGGTGCCCGGCGGCGGCCTGAGCGCGGCGCAGGCGGCGAGTCTGGTACGCAGCCAGGGATACACCCCGCTGGGAGTCAGCGGCTACGAGCCGGGCTTCGCGCTGAGCGTGATCGTCGGTCGGCTGTCGTCGTCCGCGGACGGGCATCCGCAGCAGGCCTTCTTCTTCCACCGGGGCAGGTACGTGGGCACCGGGACGACACCGAGCGCGGGAGTGCGGTGGGTCTGGTCGACCAGCGACGTCGTTGCCCTGCAGTACGACCTGTACCGCCCGGGTGACCCGATGTGCTGCCCGTCCGCCGGGGCCGCGACCGTGCGGTTCGGCTGGGACGGCAGCGGGGTCGTGCCGCTCGACCCGATCCCGCCCAGCGACTGGTCCGCGCCGCTGAGCCGCCGGTGAGTCGCCGGGAGGCGTCACTGATCCGCGGCTGAGCCAGGCCACGGGCCCGAGCCGGGCCGAGACGAGCCGGGCCGCAGGGCTCTGGAGTGCCCGCCGGGCGGTGCCCGCCGCGTCGTGCGGCGGGCACCGTGACCGGCCTTCTTCTACGTCATGTAGAAACGATGTCGTGGGTGTGCTCTACGACCTCGTTGTCGTTCTTCATCTGATCGGTATGGCGATGATCGTCGGGGGGTGGCTGGCCCAGATCCGCGTGCCGCACCCGGTGATCACGCCGGGGATCCTGCACGGGGCCCTGGTGCAGATCTTCACGGGGATGATCCTGGTCGGGCTTGCGTCGAGCGGAGCTGTCGACCAGGACCTGAACAACACGAAGGTCGCGGTGAAGCTGGCGGTCGCCGCGGCTGTCGCGGGCGTGGCCGTCGTCGGCAACGCGCGCGGGAGCGCGGCCCCGGCGGCCCTGGCTCACGCGGCCGGTGGGCTCGCCGTGGGCAACGTCGCGATCGCCGTCCTGTGGTGATCGGCGCCCCCGCTGGCCGTCAGTGGTCGGCGGGGGCCTCGACCAGCTCGGTGAGGACGCCGCCGAGGCTCTTCGGGTGCAGGAAGGCGATGCGGCTGTTGGACGTCCCGTGCACGGGCGTCTTGTTGATCAGGTCGAAGCCGGTGACGGTGAGCGCGGCGAGGGCCGAGTCGATGTCACCCACGCCGTAGGCGATGTGGTGGATGCCGGGGCCCTTCTTCGCCAGGTACTTGCCGACCGGGCTGTCCTCGCGGATCGGCTCGAGCAGCTGGACGTAGGATCCCCCGGTCTCGCCCTTGTGGACCAGGAGCATCGCCTCGCGGACGCCCTGCGCCTCGTTGGTCTCCTGATGCGCGACCTTCAGGCCGAACGCCGCCTCGTAACGAGGGATGGCCTCCTCGAGCGAGGCCACGGCAATTCCGACATGGTCGATCCTGGTCAGCACAACAAACGCTCCTGCATCGTGGGACGGTCGGCCCGGAGCCTCGTCCGGCTCGGGACCTGGACCTGGGCGACGTCCGGTCCCAGGTCCAGCCTTCGAGACTGCCTGGTGGGAGCCCGACGGTCCACCGAAGTGTCGGGCGTGCCACACCACAGGTGCTGGAAGCGTGACCGCGCGTGACGCAGCTCACCCCGTGAACGGGACCGTCCCCGCCACGGTCCCGCGCGGCCGTGATGGCCGGCGGAGGTCGTGACGGGGACGGGTCCCGCGATGCGGGGGGCCGAGAATCAGCCGAGGATCAGCGGAAGAGCTTGGCGTGGGTGGCCGGTCCGACCACGCCGTCCGGCACCAGGCCGTTCTTCGTCTGGAAGTCGATCACCATGTGGTTGGTCTGCGGGCCGAACCGGCCGTCGATGGTGATCGGGTAGCCGAGGGTCTGCAGCTTCTGCTGGACGAGCGCGACATCCCAGCGCACGCCGGTGACGCCCAGGCGCATGTAGCCGCCGCCGCCCGTCCAGGGGGAGGTGGAGCTGCCGCCGCCGGTGGCACTGGAGGTGGTCGAGACCGTGGTGGTGCGTCCGCTGCCGACCGCGGCGGCCGCCGCGGCACCACGGGACAGGAACCTGTTGTGCCAGCCGTTGTTGTAGGCGCTCCAGGCCCGGATGCCCTGCATGTCACACACGCGCTTGGCTGCCCAGGCGTTGACGTTCGGGTCGTACAGGTTGCGGCTGCCGACCCAGCTGCTGTGGGCACGCAGGTTGATCTGCCACAGGCCGCGGGAGTCCTCGCCGACGGTGGCATGGGCGGTGGTGTTGCCGGCCGACTCGGCGAGGGCGACGGCCACCCAGGTGCTGAGCGGGATGCCGCGGCAGGAGGGGAGGCCGGCGTTCTGCGCCGCCTGCGCGATGGACACGTCCGAGATGGTGGCCGCGCTGGCCGGGCTGGCGGTGAGGAACAGTCCCGCGGAAGCGCCGATGACGCTTGCCGCCGCTACCGCCGCGGAACGGCCGCGGCCAGGGGAACGGCCGTTGCTGGGCTTGGACCTGGGCATGCGGTGTTTGCCGATCGACATCTGAATGACTCGTTTCTACGTTGAAGAGCAGCCGGGATCCGGCGGCCTAGGGCGCAGATGATCCGTGTACGGATCAAAAAATGGCAACGAAAGGTCGCCACGAACAGCGCAGGATTCGGCGCGCGTTTGTGGGAACGATGTGAAGAACTTTCGGGCCCGCGCTGGGCCTAGCTTCCAGGAATCAACCCCGAGGGGCGGGCACCAGGTGGCCGCCGCAATGTTCCGGGGGACGAGGGGAAGCCCCGGCTGCAGTTCCATGCATACGCATACGAAGATCCTTCCCGTACGCCTGCGGGGTTAGCTGTCGGGTTCGGGCCGGGAAGCCCGGTCAGGCGCACGACGCGCGCCGACTTCACCCCGAGGGCGGCCACCGCGGCGGCCGCCCGGAGGAACGTGGTTCCCCCGCTTCTGCCCTGGTGATCTCGGAGGGACGACGGGCCAAGGGCAGAACTCGGCGTACGGCCCGTCGCTTGCTAAGGAGCCAGCACACCGTAACGAACTACTAAGGGTAGTCGCAAGTACTAAATTCCCACCAATTACGACGCATGGCAGTCACGTTGCGTGCTCTAGGTTCTGTGACATCTACCCTGTGTCATGACGAAGGCGGTCGGATCCGCTGCGTGGGGACGATGTGGCGAGCGTGGCGGATCAGGCGGCCTCCCGCACCGCCCGCAGGCCGGCAAGGAGCGGGGGAGGGTCGGGGGCGCGACAGGACGTGACCCGGCCAGCATCGGCGAGAGGCGAGAGGCGGGAGGCGGGAGGCGGGGGCGGCCCGGCGAACCCGTCGGCCCGGTGAGGCCGCAGGCCCGGGTGCCCGTCCGGGCAGGCCAGTCCGGGCAGGCCACGGCCCGGGCGCGCGACGCACGCCCGGGCCGGGACGGATCGGAAACGAGTCGGACGGTCCGGGCACGGTGCGCCGCCCGGGCCGCCGGTCGGAAGATCAGCGGGAGATCAGGACAGGGGCCGGACGGGAGATCGGGAGGAGGACCGGATCAGACCCAGCCGGACATCGGGTACGCCGACATCAGGTCGCGCACCTCGCCGGAGATGCGGGCGAGGGTGGCCTCGTCCTCGTCACCCGCTGCCTTCACCGCCTCGTCGATCCAGGCGGCCAGCGCCGGCATCTGCTCCGGCTGCAGGCCACGCGTGGTGACAGCGGCCGTTCCCAGCCGCACGCCCGACGGGTCGAAGGGCTTGCGCGGGTCGAACGGGACGGTGTTGTAGTTGAGCTCGATACCGGCGCGGTCAAGCGCCTTCGCCGCGGGCTTTCCGGCAACGCCACGGCTGGTCAGATCAATGAGGATGAGGTGGTTGTCGGTGCCACCCGTGATGAGGTCGAAACCGCGGCTGGAAAGCGCCTCGGCGAGCGCCTTCGCGTTCGCGACGACACGGTGCGCGTACTCCCGGAAATCCGGGGTGGCGGCTTCCCGCAGGGCGACCGCGATGGCTGCGGTGGTGTGGTTGTGCGGACCGCCCTGAAGGCCGGGGAAAACGGCCTTGTCGATGGCCGTGGAATGCGTTCCGTCGGTGAGGATCATCGCGCCGCGCGGGCCGCGCAGCGTCTTGTGGGTGGTCGTGGTGATGACCGGGGCGTGCCCCACCGGCGACGGGTGGGCGCCGCCGGCGATCAGGCCCGCGATGTGGGAGATGTCGGCGACGAGGACCGCGTCGATCTCACGTGCGATCGCCGCGAAGCCGGGGAAGTCGATGGTGCGGGGGATGGCCGTGCCGCCACAGAAGATCACCTTGGGACGGTGCTCCAGGGCGAGGTCGCGGACCTCGTCGAGGTCGACGCGGCCGGTGTCGCGGCGCACGCCGTAGCGGATCCCCTTGAACCAGCGGCCGGTGGCCGACACCGACCAGCCGTGGGTCAGGTGGCCGCCCGAAGGCAGGCCCATGCCCAGCACCGCGTCGCCCGGCTGCAGGAACGCGAGGTAGACGGCGAGGTTCGCGGGGGAGCCGGAGTAGGGCTGGACGTTGGCGTGCGCCACCCCGAACAGGGACTTCGCCCGGTCGATCGCCAGGGTCTCGACCGGGTCGATGACCTGCTGGCCCTCGTAGTAGCGCTTGCCCGGGTAGCCCTCGGAGTACTTGTTCGTCAGCACCGAGCCGGACGCCTCGAGGACGGCCGTGGAGACATAGTTCTCGGAGGCGATCAGGCGGATCTTCTCGAACTGCCGCCCGGCCTCGGCCTCGACCAGGCCGGCGATCTCGGGGTCGGTGGCGGACAGGTGTTTCATGGCGGGCTCATGCATGCGGGACCTCCACGCGGACAGACGTCTGACGTCGGAGGCACCCAGGCGCACGGCGCCGCCAGCAGATTCGTCGCTCCCCAGTGGTCGTTTCCACCCGAGCGCGCCAGTCACGACCCTTCGCCCGCCATCGTAGTGGCAGCGCGCCGCTGCGCGGTGAACCCGGACCGGCCCCGGCGGGCGACCGGTCCGGCCCGGAGTCGGTCCCTACCGTGGGCGAGAAGGATGTTGCTTAGGGGGGGTCTATGGGTTGTGAAGTAGATCGCCCATTGTTAACGATTGACGTTACGGCAGCCCATCGGGCATTCTTCACACATGCGGTGGACATACCTGGCCGTAGCGTGCCGCTACGTCGACTTCGAGCTGACCTCCAGCGACCTCTGTCGCTAGCCCGTTGCCTCACCGGCGCCTCGGCGCCGGCCGCGCGGATCCGGTTCCCTCCGCCGGGTTCTGACGAAGCCCTCCACCGGTCGGCCACCACTGGTCCGGCCGGCCTGTTGCCGCTTCCTGCGTACCGGCCAGCGTCGCCCGTCTCCTGACGCCGGCACGGTCCGACCGTCCGCGCCACCCCCGCTCCCGGGCCGCCTCTGGTTCTCGGGCCACCTGTGGCTGCGCCTGCGCCACGTCCACCTCCAGCGTCATTTCCACCGCCGCGGCCTGCCGCACTCCGAGCTGTCCCGTGCTCTGAGCCTTCCCGTGCCCTGAGCTCTGCCTGCCCTGAGACGACCCTGCCCTGACATCGCCGGGTCGTTCCTTTCCCGCGCCCTCACCCCGCCGACCCGGTCCCCGTGGGTCGGCGGCGATTCCCGCGATGACGTGACGAGCCGACGCGGCCCAGCCCGCGCCGGGTGTCCGGCATGCCCCGCCTGCCCCGAGCACGCCTGCCGATCTGCGAGTCCGTCGATCTGCGAGCCCGTCGATCTGCGAGCCCTGAGCCCGGCTGCACGCCGAAGCGCGCCCATCCATGCCTGAGAGGACCATCCGTGAGCACCCCGAGGACGACCTTCACGACCCCCGTCCCAGCATCCGACCTGGCGGGCCCCGTGATGGGGCGGCGTGGCTTCCTGCGCCTCGGGGCGCTGGCCGCCGGCGGGTCGATCCTGCTGGCGGCCTGTGGCGGCAACGACCCCGCGGGCGTCGGTTCCGGCGGCGGCGGGACGCTGCGCTGGGGGTGGGCGCTGGTCACCTCGTGGGACCCGATCACCTCGTCGGCCGGCTGGGACGTCCACGCCCTGTCCCTGGTCTACGCGGGCCTGACCAGGCTGGACGAGAAGGCCACCCCCGTGCCGGCGCTGGCGAGCTCCTGGGAGTACGATGCCGGCGGCACGGCCGTCACCTTCCACCTGCGCCCCGGCCTCACCTTCAGCGACGGCACCGCGCTGGACGCCGCCGCCGTGGCGAAGAGCATCCTGCGCGGGCGGGACGCCCCGAACTCCCTGGTCGCGGCCCAGCTCACCAGCATCGCCGACGTCGTCGCGGTCGACGCGGCCACCGTGCGCCTCGACCTGAAGAACACCGACCACCAGCTGCCCGCCATCCTCGCCGGCAAGACCGGGATGATCGTCAGCCCGAAGGCCATCGACAGCGACGAGAAGGGCCTCGCCACCCAACCGGTCGGGGCCGGGCCGTTCCAGCTGACGTCCTACGTGCCGAACGACAGCGCGAAGCTGACCCGCTTCGCCGGCTACTGGGACGCGGCGAACATCCACCCGCAGGCCTTCGAGCTCTACATGCCCCCCGAGGCGGCCACCGCCGTCGCCGCGCTGCAGTCCGGCCGCCTCGACGTCGCCACGGTGCCCGCGTCGCAGGTCGAGGCGGTGAAGGCGGCCGGCTTCGAAGTCCAGGTCATTCCCTCGCTGGTCATCAACGTGCTCGACGTGAACAACACAACGGCGCCGTTCGACGACCCGAAGGTCGTCCGGGCGATCAAGCACGCGATCGACCGCAGGGCGCTGGTGGACACCGTCCAGTTCGGCATCGGCGACGTCAACTACCAGCCCTTCCCGAAGGGCCACCCCGGGCACGTCGACGACCTGGAGAACGCCTACCCGTTCGACCCGGCGCTCGCCCGCCGCCTGCTCGGTGAGGCGGGGCACGCGGACGGCATCGATCTCACCCTCACCACCGCGATCGTCGAGGGCCTGCCCGAGCAGATCCAGGCGCAGCTCGGCAAGGTCGGCATCCGGGTGAGACTGGAGGCGATCCCACAGGCGCAGGCCACCCAGCTGGTCTACATCCAGCGGGCGAGGCCGTTCTTCACCGACCAGTTCGCCGGCCGGGAGAGCCCGGTGCAGGCGTTCCAGGTGCTGTTCGGCGAGCAGGGCCTGATGAACCCCGGCCGCACCACCCCGCCGGAGCTGAAGGAAGCCGTCGCGAAGATCACCGAGACCCCGCTGGACGACCCGGCGTACCCGTCCGTCCTGCAGGCGGCGACGCGGATCGCCGTCGAGAAGATGCCGAACGTCTTCCTCTTCAGCAACCCGCGCATCCTGGTGCGCCGCCCCAACATCTCGCCGCTGGGCAGCTACCTCATGGCGCAGCGGTTCGAGGGCGTCACCGTCGACGGGAACAGCTGACATGGCGGCGGACACAGCGGCGGACACAGCGACAGCGACGGCAACGCTGGACGTCCCCCACACCCCGGGGCGCGGCTGCCCCGGGTGCCCCGGCTCTCCGGCCTGGCCCGTGGCCTCGGGCGGGTGCTGGGAGTGGGGGTGCCGGTGGCCCTGGCGGCCACCTTCATCACCTACGGCCTGAGCGCGCTCACCGACACCAACCCGGCCGCGACCGTGCTCGGTGACCTCGCCACGCCGCAGGACATCGAGCGGATGAACCACCAGTTCGGACTCGACAGGCCGTTCCTCGCCCAGTACTTCAGCTGGCTCGGGAACGCGCTCACCGGGGACCTCGGCTACTCCTACTTCACGACCCTGCCGGTCGCGGAGAGCGTCGGCCGCGCGCTGCCGGTCGACCTGTCGATCACCCTGGTCGCGGTGGTCGTCGCCATCCTCGTCGGCGGCACCGCCGGCATCGCGGCGGCGCTGAACAACGGCGGGCGCCTGGACCGCGCGATCACCGCCGTGTGCTCGGCGGCGTCCACCATCCCGCCGTTCGTCCTCGGGATCGGGCTGATCATCCTGTTCTCGGTGACCCTGCCGGTGCTGCCCTCCGGCGGCTACGTGCCGCTGAGTGAGGACCCGGGCCAGTGGGCGCGGTTCATCATCCTGCCCGGTCTCGCCCTCAGCCTGGACCTCGCCGCCGAGATCACCCGCCAGCTCCGGACCTCGCTGGTCGGCGCGATGCGGGAGAACTACGTGGTGGGCGCCACCGTGCGCGGTCTGTCGGTGCGCCGGGTGGTGTTCGGGCACGCGCTGCGCAACGCGGTCGGTCCCGCGCTGACCGTCATCGGGCTGTACGCGCCGCGGCTCATCGGCGGGGCGGTGGTGGCCGAGGCGGTCTTCAACCTGCCCGGCCTCGGCCACCTCGCGCTGCAGGCCGCCGACCGCGGCGACATCCCCGTCATCCAGGGAGTCCTTGTGACGAGCATCGCGCTGGTCCTGGTCTGCAACGCCGTCGTCAACGCGGCGCTGGTCCGGCTTCGCCCGGCGGCGGAGCGGCGGTCATGAGCGTGCCGCGCCGGATGCTCCGGCTGCCCTCGGTGCGCCTCGCGCTGCTGGTCCTCGGCGGGATCGCCGTGCTGGCGGTCGCCGGCGGCTCGCTCGCGCCACACGACCCGGTCGCCCAGAACCCGCAGGGGATCCTGCAGGACCCGAGCGCCTCCCACTGGCTCGGCACCGACTACCTGGGCCGCGACATCCTGAGCCGGCTGATGGACGCCACCGGCCGCTCGGTGCTCGGCGCGGTCGAGGCCGGCGGTGTCGGGCTCGCCCTCGGCGCCACCACCGGACTGGCCTCGGTGGTGTTCGGCCGGGTCTTCGAGTGGATCTCGCTGCGGATCAGCGACGCGCTGCTCACCCTGCCCTACATCATCTTCGCGATCGCGGTCACCGGGGTCATCGGGAACGGCATCCACCAGGCGATGCTGGCCATCGGCGTGGTAATCGCGCCCGCCTTCTTCCGCATCACCCGGGCGGCGGCGCTCGGCCTCGCCTCCTCGCAGTACGCCGAGATCGCCGAGCTCGTCGGGGCGTCCCGCTGGTGGATCCTGCGCACCCACATCTGGAACAAGGTGCTGCCCACCATCGCCGTGACGGCGGCGGGCAGTGCCGCCGCCGCGCTCCTCGTGGTCTCCTCGTTGTCGTTCCTCGGGATCGGGGTGAAGCCGCCCGCGCCCACCTGGGGCGGCATGCTCGCCTCCGACCTGAACTACCTCGCCCAGCGGCCCTGGGCGCCGCTCGCACCGTCGCTGGTGATCATCTTTACGGTGGCGGCGCTCAACGCGCTGGCGGACGCCATCCGCGACAACACCGGCCTGGCGACGGCCGGGCCGGTGTTGTCGCGGATGGCGTCCGCCAGCGCGTTGGTGGCTCTTGTACCAATACCCGAACC
>NZ_JBFLUG010000134.1:0-19073 GCF_041008525.1 Parafrankia sp. FMc2
CACCTTCCCAGCCTACGCCGTGATGTGCTCGCGCATCTGGCAACCAGCACCTACATCGCGAAGGCGGAGAACGTCGTCCTGCTCGGCCCTCCTGGGGTTGGGAAGACCCATCTCGCCATCGGCCTGGGCGTCAAAGCAGCCCACGCCGGCTACTCTGTCCTGTTCGATACTGCCAGTAACTGGATAACCCGCCTCGCGGATGCCCACCACGCCGGGCGCCTCGATGACGAACTCCGAAAGATCCGCCGCTACAAACTCATCATCATTGATGAGGTGGGCTACATTCCGTTCGATCAGGACGCGGCGAACCTGTTCTTCCAGCTCATCGCGTCCCGCTACGAGCAGGCCTCGGTCATGGTGACCTCGAACTTGCCCTTCGGTCGCTGGGGCGAGACGTTCTCCGACGATGTCGTCGCAGCCGCCATGATCGACCGGCTCGTCCACCATGCCGAGGTCCTCACCCTCGCCGGCGACTCCTACCGCACCCGCGCCCGCCGCGAGCTCCTCACCAAGGACCGACCCAACCACAACTGATCAACCAGACGCAGGGGGTCAAGATTCAGAGACCCGCACGGGGTCGGTTTTCGGGGAGCCTTGACACGGCCATGGTGGGTGCCGACGATCCTGGGCTACGAGGTGTGGAGCCCGATCGTCGACCCGGCCTACACCGAGGACATCACCGACACCCTCGACGTCAAGGTCGCGGCGTTGGGCTGCTACCGGTCCCAGACCCAGGCGGCCAAAGGCGCCGGGCAGGCCGACTACATAGGTGAACCGGCCCGCTACCTGGCTGGCTACCGCGGTGCGATGGCCGGCGGCGGGTTCCGGGAAGCGTTCTCCGTGCACCGCCTCGGAACGGCCTCCCCGTGAATCCCCAACCCCCATCCCGGCTACGGCGCCGGCGGCGCGCGTGGACATGGCTGTGTTGGGCCGCCGCAGCAGCCACCACGGCCCGTGGCCTGCACGGGACCATGAACACGGTCTCCTCGCTGCGCTGGCTGCGCACGGCCAGCTCCGACCGCTCGGGCCCGGTGCCGTCCGGGCAGGAACGCCCGTTCTTCGTCCTGCTCCTTCCTATGCTGCGGGAGCAGGCACTGATCGCCGACACGGTCAGCCTGTTCAGCCGGATGGCAGCCGACTACGGCCCCGCCTGCGTCGTGGTGGTGACCACGGCCCGCGAAGAGGCTGAGCGCGACGGGGCCGCCGCCCGCCTGCCGGACCTCGCTGCGGCCCTCGCGGCGGGCACACCCGCCGACCGGCTGAGCCGAACCTTCCGGCCAGTGCTGCCGGCCGCCCAGCTGGCGACCCTGGCCGAGACCTGCCGCGGGTCCACCGCCGCCGACTGCACCGCCGCCCTCCAGGCCATGTTCGAGGCGCAGCCGACCACCAGCCAGCTCGCCGCCGACCTCGCCCGCGACTATCCCTCGGTGCGCCACCTGCACTACCCCGACCCGCAGGGCACGATGGCCGACCAGGTCAATCACGCGGCCCGCGTCGAACGCGACCGGCTCGCCGCCGACGGCGCGGACACGACGCTGGTGTACCTCGTCCAGTACACCGCCGACTCCCGCCCCGACCCCGACACGCTCACCGTCGCGGCCCGCCGCATTGCCGACCTGCACCAGGCGACCGGGCAGCCGCCGCGGGTGCTGCAACAGTCCGCGCTGTTCCTCGCCAACCTGCCCACGTTCCCCACCGGGCCGGCCGGCCGGTACCTCACCGGCGCAGCATTGCTCCAGTCCCGGTGGAGCCTGGCCCACGAGATCCCCACCTGGCGCCACCACCGCCGCCCACCCGCTACCCGAACCGGCCTGGCCTCTCACTGGCCGCGGTACGCCCACTGCACCGGTCACGGCCTGTTCCTGCACGCCGAGACGTTCCTGCGCTGGGGTGGGCTGCCCACCCGCACGATGAACGAGGACCTCGCGCTGGGATTCCTGGCCTCGGCCGCCGGTGTGCCGATCGACCCGATCCCCGCCGTGGAATGGGCCGACAGCCCGACCACACCGGCCGAGGTCATCCGGCAGAAACGGCAGTGGTTCTGGTCCTACGTCGACTACCCGACCCTGCTGCGTCTCGCCGCCGTTGCCCTGCCCGGCGAACGCACCGCGCCGGGCGGGGTACGTGGGCTGCTCGCAGCCCAGGGCCTCGGCCGCGGGGCGATCTGGTTGGCGACCTCACCTACCCTCGCCGCGACCCTCGCCCTTCCGCTGGTCGCGCGCCGCCCGGCCGCCGGCCTGCTCGCCGCGGCAGCGGCGACCGGGATCTACCTCGCACCCGCCTACCTGATCGTCGAAGAGCTACGCCGCCGCGGCCTGCGCCCCGACCGCCTGCACACGGGCGAGGTCGCTGGGCTGCTCGCCGCCTACCTCACCCACAGCACCGGCCCCTGGTGGTGTCTCACCAACGGCGCGCACCGCGCGGCCACCGGCCACCGCTATGTCCACGACAAGACCGAACGGTGAACCGCCCATGACCCTCACCAGCGACACGGCGACGCTCGACCGTCTCGTCACCGACCTGACGACCACCCCCCTGGACCTCACCACCGTGGCGGACAGCCACCACGCCCGGCGCAGCGTGTCCGCCCTGCTCACCACCTACAACCGCTGCCCGTTCGACCCGGCCGCCGGCCGGCTGCGCGACAACCCGCTGACCTGGGCGCTGGACACCCTGCTCGCACAGGCCGGCGACACCCTCGCCGAGATCGTCGTCGTGGACGACGGCTCCACCGACCACACCGGTGACGTCCTCGACCACTACACCGCGCTGCCGGGCGACGTTCCTGTCCGTCCGGTGCGGCTGGCCGGGAACGCAGGGATGACTGTCGGCCGCAACATCGCCGTCGAGGCGGCCTCCTGCGACTGGCTGCTGTTCGGCGACGACGACTGCCTGTTCAGCCGGCACTACGCCGCCGGCGCCGCCCACACCCTCACCCGGCTCCGCGACCACGACCAGGCAGCCGGGCTGGTCATGCTGCCGTTCTACTACCGCGCCCTACGCCCCCGCGACGTCGTCGACCGGGACGAGATCGGCCAGCTCGACATCACCACCGCCTACTTCTCCACCCGGTTCCACGCCTTCCCCGCCCCCTACCTCGACGGCCCGGCGCCCCGGCTCGACACGGACAGCGGCCTGCTCGCCCCGCTGCCGGTCCAGCTCGTCGGCGGCACCTTCCTGGCCGACCGCACCCTGCTGGCCCGCGCCGGCGGCTTCGCCGACCAGACCCGGTGGCGCAGCGCCTACGCCGAAGCCCTACACCTGTCCGCCGACCTCACCCACGCCGGCGTCAGCATGTACTTCACCCCCGACCCGCGGCTGTCCGCCCCCCACCTGAAATTCGGCGCCGCGGGCCGGTTCCCGCTGTATCCCGACGACCTGGACACCGTCGTGCCCGTCCTCGACCGGCCCTTCGCCGACCTCGTCGCCCTGTCGAGCGTGCCCCGAACGAACACGGGCGCACGGGTACCCGACCGCCGGCTCCTCACCGAAATGGTCGGCTCCTTCTTCGCGTTCTTCGTCGCCCGCAGCCCGGCCGGCGGGCACGCCTGGGCGACCCGCATGCACCGCGAACTCGTCGTCGACGCGACCGTGCACTCCCTGACCGTCACCCGCCCACCGAACCTGGCGGAACGACGTACGGCGTGGCACGACGGCCTGACCGCCGGTGGACGAGCCGCCAGCGACAGCGCGGTCGACGTCCAAGCCGTGCTCGACGACGTCACCCGCGCCGTCGGCGAGCCCCGCATCATTCTGTGATCGCGCCCGGCCCGCTCAGCCGCGCGCCAGCGCTGTCATCACCTGCTCGTAGTGCTGGGTCCACCAGACCACCAGCGCCGCCGCACCGGGAAACAGATGGTCGCAGGACCGGTCGCCGCGCAGATACCGCCACTCCAGCATCCAGAAGTCGTGCAGACGTTCCCACCACAACCGCCACACCGCCCCTTCAAGATCCTCCACCGGCAGGGGGAACTCCTGCCGGTAGCCGGCGACGAACTTTTCCGCCCGGTCCAGGTCCAGGCCCCGCTCGTCCTCGAACCCGAACAGCAGCGTCGCGGCGCGGACCACCTCCGCGGCCAGCGGCCCGGTCGACAGCCGGTCCCAGTCCAGGATCGCCACGACCGTCCCTGCGTCGTCGTAGAGCAGGTTCAACGCGTGGAAGTCCCCGTGAAGGTGGCCGCCGGCTCCTGGCTGGCCGGACGGGGGCTGCCGGCCGGCCAGCTCGACGAGCATCGTGCGGCGTTCTACCAGCACCCGCGCGGCCAGCTCGTCGAAGGTGTCCCGCGACCGCGATGGTGGGAGACGCCGGAGCAGCGTCTCGATCAGCTCCTGCGCGGATGCCGGGTCCGCCGCCGGCTTCCAGGCCACACCCTGCGCGGGCGGCAAGAGGTCGCCCAACGCCTGATGCACCCTGCCGAGCAGCCCACCCAGCTCGCCGCACCGACCCGCGGTCAGCTCCAGACCCCTCCGATGCCGCCCGGCGATCCAGGGGTAGACCGCGAAACGGCCCTCCTCGGTGCACACCAGCCGGGCACCGTCCACGGTCGCCATCGCCGCCGGGACCGGCAGGCCACTCGCCGCCAGCCTGCTGGTGACCTCCTGCTGAAAGCCGATCTGCGCCTGGTCGATGTCGAGGAACTGCTTGACGAAGAACACCCCCGTCGACGTGGTGACCTGCCAGTTGCGGTTCATCAGCCCCTCGGCCAGATACCGCACCCCGGTCGACGCCCCGACTGGCCAGAACCGCAACACCGACAGGGGCAGCTCCGGGCCGCTGCCCCGGCCCACCTCGCTGCGTCCGGTCTCCGCGGTCACCGCCATGGCCGTCCTCACAATTGTCGGTCCCTCTGGCTACGGTCCGCACCGTACACCGGCCCTCACCCGCCCCGGAGACACTCATGACACCGCCATCCCCGCCTCCCACCCGCCCGCAGCTGGTCGCCCTCGACGGCGGGTGCTTCACCGGCAAGACGACGCTGGCAACCGTGCTGGCCAGCCAGCTCGACGCCACCGCCGTCCCCGAGTACGCCGACCTCGCACCGCTGCCGCCCTACCCACCCCGCACCCTCGACGACGTCCACGCCGGCCTCGACCACCTGTGCCGCCTGGAACAACAACGCGCCGACCTCGCTCGGCGCCTCCGCACCAACCTCGTGCTGTTCGACCGCAGTCCCCTGTCCTGCATCGCCTACCAGCAGGCCATCGCCCACCTCGGCATCCCCGCCGACCCCCACTACGCCGCCGGCATCTTCACCCACGCCGTACACGCCGGCGCGGCACTGCCACCCGACCGCTACCTGTACCTGCGCCTGCCCCCCGAGACCGTCCTCGCCCGGCAACGCCACCGCGGCCCCGTGCAACCGCACCTCGTCGACCCACGCTTCACCACCGCCAACGACCACGCCAGCCTGCGCTACCTCGACATGCTGCCCGACGACCGGCGCCTCATCCTCAACGCCGACCGGCCCATCAGCCAGCTCGCCGCCACCGCCGCAGCCTTCCTCGCCACAACGCCGACCTCACCAGCCCCGGCCACCTGGACCCGCATGCTCGACACCCCCCACGGCCAGCCGCGCACACCGGCCCCGCACCCCGCATGAGCCACGTCCCACCGCAACGACGGCCGCCCGCACCTCCCGACGCCGTCGTGTTCGACTGCGACGGAACCCTCGTCGACACCGAGATCTGCTGGAACCGCGCCTACACCACCCTGTTCCACCACTACGGCCGCACCTTCACCGCCACCGACCACGCCACCCTCATCGGCCAGCCCATGCCCGTCGTCGGCCGCATCCTCACCACCATCCTCGGCTTCCCCATCCACCACAGCACCCGCCTCGCCAGCGACATCCTCGACCTCGCCCTCGCCGAACTCGCCACCGGCGCCCCCGCCCGTCCCGGCGCCATCCACCTCGTCCGCACCCTCGCTGACCGCGGCTACCGCCTCGCCGTCGCCTCCAGCGCCCCCCACACCCTCGTGCACCAGCACCTCGTCGCCACCAGGCTCACCGACGCCTTCCCCGTCGTCCTGTGCGCCGAAGACACCGACCACCCCAAACCCCACCCCGACATCTACCTCCAAGCCTGCACCCGCCTCGGCGCCGCACCAGCGCGAAGCATCGCCATCGAGGACTCACCCCCAGGCGTCCTCGCCGCCCGCACCGCCGGCATGTACGTCATCGGCGTCCCCGTACACCCAGACATCGCCCTGGCCGCGCACCTGACCGCCAGCGACCTCAACGCTCCACACCTGCGCACCGCCCTCGGTGTCCTGACAGGCGAGACCCCTGCCTGCCCCGTGGAAAACGCCCCCATGCCGCGTGGCGCGGTGTGCTACCCGCAGGAGGCAACCCACACCGGCCAGAGGAAGCCGCAGCAGCCTCTGGGTGGCCGATGACCGGGCAAGCGGATTGCCGTGCCAGCCCGCAGACAGGCCCGCCGCCGACGATGATCCCGACGGAACGAGTTCACGTGGGGGGAAGAATTGGGCCAGGGGTGGGCCGTTTCCGCTGCCTCTGGACGCGCATGCTCGACGCCCCTCGGATTGTCCGGCTGTGCTCCTGCGCATCCCTGGGAGCTACCACGGTCGGCGATGTTGGGGCGAGAATGTGATCGTGTCCGAATCCCGTTCGGTTGACCGGCAACTTCGGGCGGCGGCGTCACGTTTTGGTCGACGCCGGCGAACCGTCCGGGTCGGCGTCCCCGTGCTGGTCTGCGCCCCAGGGTTCTGGCTGTGGGTCCAGCTGGTCCGGGCCGGCACCAGCGCCGGCTGGTTGGTGCTGTTCGGGACCTGGTTTGTCGGGACTGTGGGCGTCGGCCTGTTGCTCGCCAGCCGGCGGTGGCTGCTGCTGTTGGACCGCCTGCCGCTGGCGTCACCGGGATGCCGGCTGGCCTACCACGCGCTGCGCCTCGACGAGTTCGCCCATGCCCCAGAACCACGTGGCCTCCTGAGTGAGGTTCTCGTCGACGCCGCGGACGCGCTGGACGGCGCCGCGCACGCTGCCCGAGTGCTCCAGCGCAGCCTCGATCAGCAGACGCCGGCGGGTACGGCTGCCGCGGACCTCGTCGCCTACGCGGCGTCCAGCGCCGAGCAGGTCCGGGTGGACATCCTGCGCGGGGTTGAGGAGTTCCTCGCGATCTGGGCAGACCTCGTCGCCGGGCTGGGGAGAACCGTCGAGTCTCGCCCACGATCAGAGCTGTCCGGGTCCTCCTCTCGGGCGGATGCGACCCGGCGGGTGCCGGCAGATCTTGCCGAGATCTCGCGCGTCCTGGTCGGCCTCGCTCAGCTGGCCCTCACCCGGCTCTGAACCACCGGCCCGCCTTCCCGTTGCGACCCCGCGCCTCCGGACCCGGGCGACCAGATGAGACGTGTTAGGCGCTCAGAGGGGCGACAGCCACGGTGTCCCACTGGTAGGTGCGGCCGTGGCGGTACAGCCGTACCAGCCGAAGATCGGCCACGGAGACCTCGGCCGGGGGCAGGTCACGCAGCCCCGCGACCCGGTGGATGATCGGTTCCGCAGGCATGTTGCGGTTGCTGTAGGCGATACCGATGTGCGGACGGAAACGCCGATTGACGGCGGGCAGGCCGCAGGCGGAGGACACGTCGTCCACGGCGTCCCTCAGTCTGATCAGGGGTTCCCAGGGGGTGACGGTGAAGCGGACCGCGCCGCTTGATCCTGCCAGCGGTCCGACCCGCAGCCGGAACGCCGGCTGGTGACGGCACTGTTCGGCGACCTGGCGGGTGACTGTGGCGAGAGCGGCGGGGTCGATCTCGTCGGTGAACGCGAGCCGGCGCACGGTGAGGTGCAGCCCGTCGGCGGGTACCGGGTCGAGACAGGCGAGGTCGTGCAGCTGCTGTTGGCAGGTCGCGGCCAGGTCCTGTAGCGCGGCGCTGTCGAACGTCAGGAACCAGTGGAAGCTACGCCGGCCCGGGGTCCAGCCGGGCCGCTCCCAGTGGTCGGTCATAGACGGTAGAACCCGGAAGCGTTTCCAGTCGTCGTGGACCGGGTCGTGCTCGCTCACCGTGGCGCGCTGTGGGGCAGCGCCTGGGACACTTCGGCGAGTTCGGCGACGGCGGGCAGGGTCCGCCAGGGCGCGGTGCGGCGGGCGAGTTCCTGGCCGCGCTGGCGGATCGACTCGATCGGGGCGGCACCGGCGCGGGTGAGGGCCTCGACGCCGAGCGCGGCGCTGTGTTCCGGGTCGGGGTCGGCGCCGGCCGTCAGCGCGGTGGCGACATCGAGGGTGATCAGGACGTCGCTCCACCGGGAACGGTCGGCGCCCGGCATGCTGCTGGCGGTCTGGGCGTAGCTCTGGACGAGGGCAGTGTCGCCGGTGCCGACGTGGGCGGTCGCGGCGTTCGCCGCGATCCGCGCGAGGCTGTAGGCGCCGAAGGAAATGCACGGCGACATGCCCTCGGGTAGCTCGGTGTCCTCGGCGAGGTCGAACGCGCGGCCGACGGCTTCCCGCACGCCGCCGCGGTCGCCGAGTTGGCCCAGGGCGCGGGCTTCGCCGTTGACCGCCAGCCGGATCGCCTGCGGCCCGCCCGCGGCGTGGGTCTGTCCCTCGCGTGCCCGTTCCAACGCCAGCCGGTAGTCACCGGCGTAGTAGGCGCACAAACTTTCGGTGCCCCGTACCCAGGCCGCCAGATCGCTGTCCTCGACGGCCACTGCGAGGGTGAACGCCTCCACGCAGTAGGCACGCGCGAGTGGGAAGTCCCCGAGGTTCACCGCCATATAGCCGGCTAGCCCCGACAGCTGCCCAGCGGCCCGCAGCAGCCGGATACGGTCCCGGGGCAGCTGCCAGCCCTCGACGAGGGTTTGCACGCCCTTCCGCTGGCGTACAACAAGAGGCATCAAAAGCGCTGGTCCCCGCGTCTCATAGGAGGCGACACAGTCTTCAATGAAACCGTCGACATAATCGAGGAAAGGCGTTTGTGTGGAGGGTCCTGCGAAATATTGCAACCGAAGGCCGACGTCGAGAAGTTCCGCCTGCCGGTCAAAGCCGCCGCTAAGGGAGGCGGTCACATCCGCGACTGAGATCATCGCCGGAGTGGATGTTCCGATGCCCTTTCCGACTATTTCGACCTGCGCCGCATCCCTGGGCTTCGGTAGTTCTTCGGGTCTGACCCGCTTGGTTTTCGTCGTCTTGCTGATAAGGAGACTGTCGGCGGGGGTGAGGTGTTCACGGTCGTCAAGGTCGATCAGGTTGTGGATGCCGGTGCCGTAGACCTCGGCGAGCAGCGCGAGAATCTGGGGGGTGGGCCGGCGGCGGTTGTTCGGCAGCGGCCAGTTCTCCAGCTCCGACAACCGCGGGCCGGTCATAGTGGCGGCGCCATGGGGGTCCAGACCGGCACGGGCGGCGTGGGCGTTGATGTGGTTCGCGGCCTGCGTCTGCGTCCAGCCGTGCGCGACGCGGTAGGCGGCGCGGGGGCGCAGCTGGTAGCGGCGGGCGAACTCGACGGCGATCTCGTCGTGGGACATGCCCGCCGTGCGCATCCGCGCCCGTAGCTCCGCCTGTTCCACCCGCAGGCTGGGCCTGGTCGTCACGAGGTCTCGGGCTCCTCCCTCGTCCTACACCAAAGCTGGTGGCCGGGCGGCGAGTCGGAATGCGCCAACAGTAGCCCTCGACGCTCAGTGTCCCAAGTGGTCCAGCAGCGTCCGCTGCGCCGTGCCCCTCGGGCTCGACCTACCTTGGGGTGCTCGCGGCTGCCGAAGGGCGCCTGTGGATGTGGTGCGGGTCGTCGGCGGTGCCCGCGTTGGCGCGGCTTGCTGTCCGTCTTCGGCCGCGGTTCGACGAGGACCCGTGCACGCTTCAGATAGCCCGTTCAGGCCATGACAGCGATCCAGTGCAGTAGTCCAATCAGATGGTAGCGACTAGTCCTAGTGAGTCATTTCTCGCTGGGAAGCCGGTCCTACTGCGCAGTGGGAACGCTGTGAGGCCACACGGCCGGAGTAGTCCTAGATGGAGGGTTTTCCGTTCCAGGTCGAGTTGGCTGTTCGTTGGAATTTCCTGCGAGGTGGGCACTGTGGCGGTCCGGGCTCGTACACCACGACTGCACCAGCGGGCTCTGCGGGACGCCGCCGGTGCCCTGACTGCTGCCGTGGTGCTCCTCGCCGCTTGTAGCTCCGGCGGTTCCGCGCCCGACCCGGCCGCGAGCAGCGGCGCTGTCTCCTCGCCAACGCCGTCAGGCGGGACGCCGTCCCCGACGCCGACGTCTCCGGCGGACCTCGCCCGTCGTGATGCGGTTGCCGTGTACCTCGGGATGTGGAAGGCCGATGCGCAGGCTGGTCGGACTGCGGACTGGCGGGCGCCGTATCTTTCCCGCTATGCCTCGGGCGAGGCTTTGCAGGTCCTCACAGGTGGTCTCTACGCGGATCACGCCAATGGGCTCGTGTCTCGGGGGGAGCCCATTAACAGGCCAGAGGTCACGTCGGTGGAGCCACCGGAAGAACCGAAAACTGTGATGATCTCGGACTGTAGTGATAGTCGAGATTGGGTACGGTATAAGGCTGATGGTTCAGCTTTCACGGATACGCCCGGTGGGTTTCACAGAATCGTGGCGGAGGCGCGCATTCACACCGACGGCCTTTGGCGGGTGACCCAGTTCGGTGTAGGCGCGGTGGGATCGTGCTGAGGCGAAGCTGTGTCGTTGTTTTGATGGCTCTCGCGGTCGGCGTGGGTGCTTCGCCTGCGTTCGCGAACGGCTACGGCTCGACCGAGTGTGATCAGAATCCTTATCCGGGGTGCGATCTTCTGGCGGGCAGCGGCGGGGAGGCCGCAGTCCCAGTACCCGACGGTAGTCCCTCATCCGCCAACGACCTTCCGGGATCGAGAGGCCGTCAACCGCGCAGCGTGCCTCCTGGCGACAGGGCGTTGAGTGAACCGTCACTCGCGCACGCGGATTGCTCGTACGTCCGCAGTGACTATCAGCCGCCCGCGGGCGGTGTACGGCCCGCCTCCTATCAGCTGCCGGCAGCGGGCGGCCTGGTGGTGCGACCGGCGGTGTGGAACTCGTCGGGCCTGTCGGTGCGTCCGGTGGCGTCGCAGCCGGGGCAGGGGCCGGGTGCTTGGTACATCTACCAGTGCGCGACGGGCGGCGAGCAGGACGCGTTGTACCGGGCGCCGGTGTGGATTCCGGATGCGGCGCCGGGGGCTGCGCCCGCGCCGGACCCGGAGGCGCTGGCGGAGCAGGCCCGCAACCAGCTCCGGCTGGCCGGCCCGGCGATCGTGATGAGTCCGGTCGCCGACCAGCTGGTGCGGCTGCCGACGTGGCTGTGGCTCGACCCCGCCGGGTGGCAGCAGGCGGCGGCGACGGCCGCGGCGGGTGGGGTGTCGGTGACCGCGGTCGCCCAGCCGGTGGAGGTGGTCTGGTCGTTGGGGGATGGCGGGACGGTGACCTGCCCCGGTCCGGGCACGCCGTTCCCGTCTGGGGTCGATCCGAAGGGCGCGTCGCCGGACTGCGGCTACACCTACACCCACCGGTCGCTGGACGAGGCGGGCGGGACGTTTCCGGTGACGGCGACGGTCCGCTGGGACGTGACCTGGGCCGGGGCCGGTCAGACAGGTGCGTTTCCGGGGCTGACGACCGTGTCGACGACGCAGGCCAGGGTAATCGATGTCCCCGCGCTGACGACGGACGGTGGCTGATGACGACCATGACCCACACGATTCGGGTGAGCGGGCCAGGCGGCCACACCGGTGACAGCCCGGTGGGCGGTGCCCGGTGGTGACGGCTCCCTCCTGGACGCCGCGCGCGGCCGGTCCGGACCGCGCGGGCCGGCGGACCGGCGGCACCCCTGCGGCCCGGTTGACCGGCGGTCCGCGGCGCCGTCGCCGGGTTCCGTATCTGCTGCTGGGTGTGGTGCTGGTGGTGGGCTGTGCCGTCGCTGGCCTGGTCGCGGGCGCGCGGGTGGGGTCGCGGGAGCCGGTGCTGGTGCTCGCCCGGCCGGTGACGGTCGGCCATGTTCTGGCCGCCGGGGACGTGCGGGAGGTGCGGATCTCCGCCGACGGAGTCGACACCATCGGCGCCGGGGAACGGGACAGTGTGCTCGGCAAGCCGGTCGCCTACAGCCTGCCGGCGGGCACGGTGCTCAGCCGGGCGGCGGTCGGTGCCGCGCAGGTCCCGCCGCCGGGGGAGGCGATCGCGGCGGTGGCGTTGAAGGCCGGCCAGTTTCCCACCGGCCTGGCGGCCGGTTCGCGGGTGACGGTCGTGGTTGCCCCCGCGACCAGCGCGGTGTCGACCACGTCGGCGGGTGGCACCGAGTCGTGGCCGGCGACGGTCGTCGCTGTCGTGGCGGCGGACACCGAGCAGACGACGGTGGTCTCGCTCCAGCTCGCCGAAGCAGACGCCCGCGCGTTGGCGGCGGCACCGGCCGGGCAGATCGGCGTCGTCACGGTCAACGGATCGAATGGGTGACCTCGTGATCATCGCTGTGGGGTCGTTGAAGGCGTCGCCGGGGGCGACGACGCTCGCGCTGGCACTGGCGGACCGCTGGCCCACCGATGGCGGAGACCCGCTGGTGGTGGAGGCAGACCCCGCTGGCGGTGACCTGGGCGCACGGTTTGGACTGTTGGCGGGCGGCCGAGGGTTGGTAACGCTCGCGGCTGCCGGCCGTCGAGGCGGCGGGCAGCGCTCCGCGGAGGACCACGCCCACCAGCTGCCCGGTGGTCTGGCGGTCATCCCCGCACCCACGGGCGCCGAGCAGGCCAGCCAGGTGCTGGGCGAGCTGGATGGTGGGGGCTGGTCGCTGCTGTGGTCCGCGGCGCAGACCGGCGGCCGGACGGTGATCGTGGACTGCGGTCGTCTCGATCCGTGGTCGCCCGCGGGGCCTGCGCTGCGGGCAGCGGATGTGCTGCTGCTCGTGGTGCGGGCTCGGGACGAGGAGCTTGCGCATCTGGCGGCGCGGCTGCACGTGGTGCAGGGCTGGGCGCTGCCGGCCTGGTATGTGGTCGTCGTCGCCCAGCCGCACCGGGCACCGGACTACCGGGTTCGGGAGATCGCCCGGGTACTGGGGTCGCAGGTACTGGGTCCGGTGCCCCACGACACCACGGCCGCGGAGGTGCTGGCCGGTCGTCGCCAGACCCGCACCGGGATCGGCCGGTCGAAGCTCGGCCGGACGGTGGCGGGCATTGCCGGCTATCTCGCCGCCACGGTGCCGGCTGGCTCAGAGCGCCCGGCGCTGGGTGCGGCGCCGGCCGGGTCCAACGGCCGGGCCGCGTTGCCGCCGACCCCGACGCGGACGGTGCCGCGATGACGATCCCGTCCCGGCCCGACCCGCACCGCCCTGCGGCTCCCGGTAACGGGGCGGGCTGGTCTGGTCCGCTCACTGCCTGGAGCGGTGGTGGGGGTCCGGCCGCACCGACCGATCTTCCGGGCCGGGCCTCGGGGTCGGCGGCCGACGCCCTGCGCGACCGGCTCCGGGACGGGCTGCGGGCTACGCTCGCCCGCCGGCTGCGCGCGGACGAGGACACCGGCTCCCCGCCGCTGACCGCAGGCGCGCGGGAGGCGTTCGCCCTGTCCGTGCTCGTGGATCTGACCGAGGCGCACACCAGCGCCGAGCTGGCCCGCGGTGCGGCGGTCCTGACGCCCGAGGACGAGCAGCGTGTCATCCACGAGGTCCTCGCCGAGGTCCTCGGTCTCGGTGGCCTCGAACCGCTCTTGGCCGATCCGAGCATCGAGAACATCAACATCAACGGGGACCGAGTCTTCGTCCGCCGGGCGGATGGCAGCCGGCAGCGGCTTCCGGCGATCACCGACTCGGACACCCAGCTGGTCGAGCTGATCCGGGACCTGGCCGCTCACGCCGGGGTGGAGGAGCGCCGTTGGGACCGCGGCGCCCCCATGGTCAACTTTCATCTGGCCGACAAGAGCCGCGTGTTCGCGGTCATGGCGGTGACGGCACGGCCGAGTGTGTCGATCCGCCGGCACCGGTTCCGCCACGTCACCCTGTCCGCGCTGCGCGCGAACGGCACGATCGACTACGGCTTGGAGGCACTGCTGGCCGCGCTGGTGGCGGCGCGGAAGAACATCGTGGTCGCCGGGGGCACCACGATCGGGAAGACCACGATGCTGCTCGCGTTGGCCGACCAGATCCCGCCACACGAGCGGCTGGTGACCGTCGAGGACGTGTACGAGCTTGGGCTCGACGCGGACGAGCGGGCCCACCCGGACGTCGTGGCCATGCAGGTCCGCGAACCCAACACGGAAGGCGAAGGCGCGATCTCCGCCTCCGATCTGGTGCGAGCCGCGCTGCGGATGTCTCCGGACCGGGTGATCGTCGGCGAGGTCCGCGGGCCCGAGGTCATTCCGATGCTCAACGCGATGTCTCAGGGCAACGACGGCTCGATGACCACCCTGCACAGCTCGACCAGCCGCGGCGTGTTCGGCCGGCTGGCCTCCTACGCCGTGCAGGGCCCGGAACGGCTTCCTGTCGAGGCGACGAACCTGCTGATCGCCTCAGCGATCCACGTTGTCGTCCACCTGGCCGAGCCTCGTGGGGAACGAGGCCGCCGGGTCGTGTCGTCCGTGCGGGAGGTCGTCGACGCCGACGGCACCCAGGTGATCACGAACGAGCTGTACCGGCCGGGTCCGGATCGCCGTGCCCTGCCGGCGGCGCCCCCGACCGGGGAGCTGCTCGACGACCTGGTCGATGTGGGGTTCGACCCGGATGTGCTGTCCCGGGGGTGGTGGGGATGACCGGTGTGTTCGGGCTGTTCGGCCTGGGTGTCGGTGCGGGCCTATTCTTGATCGTCTATGGCTGGCGCGGTGCGCCCGACGAAGACACGCGCCGTCCCGCGCGCCGGCCGTGGGCGTGGCCGTGGCGGACCGATCCGCGGTTCGCCCGGTGGGCGGCCGGTTCGGTCGCCGCGGGGATCGTGGCGGGGGCGGTGACCGGCTGGGTCGTCGGCGCCCTGCTGATCGCCATGGCCGTGTATGGGCTGCCGCGGATGCTGGGCCCGGACCGGGCCCAGGCCCGCCAGGTCGCCCGCACCCAGGGCATCGCGGTGTGGGCCGAGCAGCTGCGTGACACCCTCGCGGCTGCGGCTGGGCTGGAGCAGGCGATCCTGGCCACCGCGCAGACCGCGCCGGCCGCGATCCGCGACGAGGTCGCGCTGCTGTCCGCGCGGATCAACCGCCGGGAGCGGCTCGGACCGGCACTGCGCGGCCTCGCCGACGACCTGGATGATCCGCTAGCCGACCTGGTCATCGGCGCCCTGATCCTGGCCAGCGAGCACCAGGCCCGCCAACTGTCCGGGCTGCTGGGCCAGCTCGCCGCCACGGCCAGGTCCCAGGTGGACATGCTGGGTCGTATTGAGGTCGGCCGGGCCCGGATGCGCACCACGATGCGGGTCGTTGTCGTCACCAGCATCGTGTTCGCCGGCGGGCTGATCGTGTTCAACCGGCCCTTCCTCGACCCCTACGGCACGGCCGCGGGTCAGCTGGTCCTGCTCACCATCGGGGCGATCTTCACGGGTGGGTTTGTCTGGCTTCGACGCATGGCGCGGATCGAGAACACCGGTCGCTTCCTCGACCTGGACGATCCGACGGCGCCGCAGGCCGCAGGGACGGCCCCGGCGACGGCCGGGTGGGAGTCCCGATGAGTGTCTTGCTGATGCTGCTCGGCGTTGGGGCCGGGGTCGGCCTGTGGGCGCTGGTCGTGTGGCTCTTTCCGCCACGGCCCTCTTTGGATGAGGTTATGGCCCGGCTCAACCCGGCCCCGGCCTCGCCCGCTACCCCGAGGACGGTGCCGGCGGGGCAGGACGGGTGGGCGGTGCGGATGGGCCGGCCGTTCGTCGGTCTGCTGCGCGCCGCCGGCCTGCCGACCGCGGCGCTGCGCCGGGACCTGGCGACGCTTGGCCGTTCCCCCGAG
Source organism: Parafrankia sp. FMc2 (assembly GCF_041008525.1). Taxonomy (NCBI): domain Bacteria; kingdom Bacillati; phylum Actinomycetota; class Actinomycetes; order Frankiales; family Frankiaceae; genus Parafrankia; species Parafrankia sp. FMc2. Next base: position 15,870 of record NZ_JBFLUG010000134.1, read on the forward strand.
GCCCATCTCGCCGAGAAGGCGACCGCTGCCGTGGCCGGCCTGCTGTTTCCCTCCGTGGTGGGGCTGGCCTTCGGCGCGGGAGGCCGGCCGTTTCCGTGGGCGGTGCCGGTCGCGATCGCCCTGCTGCTCGGCGTCGTCGGGTTCCTGCTACCCGACCTGACCGTGAAAACCGAGGCCGATCGGCAGCGCCGCACCTTCCGCTACGCCTTGTCGGCGTATCTGTCGTTGATCCAGGTGTTGCTCGCCGGCGGCGCCGGGGTCGAGACCGCGCTGACCGACGCGGCGGCGATCGGGAACGGCTGGCCGTTCGTGGCGCTTCGCCGCACGCTGCGTACCGCCCGGGAGACCCGGATCAGCCCCTGGGCCGCGCTCGGCCAGCTGGGGGCGGAGCTTCAGATCGCCGAACTCGTCGAGCTGGCCGACGCGGTCGCACTCGCGGGCACCGAAGGCGCCCGCGTCCGCCAGTCCCTCGACGCGAAAGCCACCGCGCTGCGCGTCCGCCAGGCGCAGGACGCCGAAGCCGACGCCAACGCTGCGACCGAACGCATGAGTATCCCCGGCGTCCTCATAGCGATCGGTTTCATCCTCTTTGTCTTCTATCCCGCCCTGACCCAGATCAGCCGCTCCCTGTAGACGATTTTTCGACCATCGGAGGAACCGTGTTCGGCCGTCTCCAGACCTGGTGGTCGCGCATCCGCGACCGCTACACTCAGACGCCGCCGGATGAACGCGACCGGGGCTCCACCACCGAGAACGTCATCTGGATCGCGTTCCTGGCGGCGCTCGCGCTGACCGTGATCGGTATCTTTGGCCCGCAGATCTTGGACGCCGCGCGCAGCGTGGTTTTCCAGTAGCAGGACCTGGCGATGGCAGCCCGGCTTCGTCCGGTCAGGGATCGACGCCGTCCCCACCCAGGCCGCCCTGGATCGGCACGCCGGCCTGCTGGGGGCAGTCCCCGCGCGTCTCGACGGGCGCTCCCGAGGTCTCGCAGTGTCCGACCAGGCCGAGCGCGGCGGTGCGCACGGCCCACGCCGGCGCTTCGCCGTCACCGGGACGCCGGGGCGCTGACCGTCGAGATGATTTTCGTGCTGCCCCTGCTGTTCACGGTCGTGCTGCTGCTCGCGCAGGTCACGGTCTGGGCGCACGCCAGCCACATCGCCCAGGCCACCGCCAGCCGGGCGCTTGCCGCCACCCGCGCCGACGGCGGCACCATTGCCGCCGGCCAGGCCCAGGCGCAGGCCACCCTCGATCAGCTCGGCCCCTCCAGCCTCACCAGCCCCCAGGTCACCATCACCCGCGACGGCGAGACGGCGACCGTCCACGTCCACGGCACCGCCGCCAGCGTGATCCCTGGGCTTCGGCTCGGGATCGACGCCGACGCGGCCGGGCCCGCCGAGCAGCGGCGGCCGGCCCTGTGAGCCGCGAACCCAGGTGCGCTCATCGTGGTCCTGACCGGGGGTCAGCTACCGCCGAGCTCGTGCTGATTCTGCCGGCGCTGCTGCTCATGCTCCTGTTCCTCGTGCTGTGCTATCGGATCTCGGATGCCAAGCTGCGGATGGCGGACGTCGCGCACCAGGCCGCCCGCGCCGCGTCGATCGCCCGCACTCCCGCCCAGGCGGTCGCCGACGCCCGCGCCACCGCGCAGGCCGCGCTGGCCAGCGCCGGGGTGACTTGCCGGGATCTCACGGTCGACACCGAGACAGCCGGGTTGGCGCCGGGTGCGCTGGTGCGGGTGACCCTGACCTGCACCGCCCGGCTGGACGATCTCGCGATGTTGGGAACCCCCGGCACGGCGACCCTCCATGCCAGCTCCACTTCCCCGGTAGACACCTACGGCGACCAGCTGGGACAGGCACCGTGAGCCGCGGGCGGCCCGGTCGTCCTGGGCGGGATGAGGGGACGGTGACCGCGTTCGTGGTGGTGCTGTTCGGCGCGTTCGTCATGTTCGGCGGGCTGATCGTAGACGCAGGTGGTGCACTGGCCGACAAGACCACTGCGATGGGCGTCGCGCAGGAGGCGGCCCGTGCAGGCGCCCAGCAGATCGACCTGACCGTGCTCCGTCAGGGTGGCACGGTCAGGTTGCTGCCCGACCAGGCGGTCGCCGCTGTCCAGTCCTACCTCGCCCAGGCCGGCGCCACCGGCACCGCGACCGTCATCGACAACACGGTCACCGTCACCGTGACCGCTGTGCACGACACCCTGCTGCTGGGTGTGGTCGGACTCGACACACTCAGGGTGACCGGGACGGGAAGCGCCCACCCAGCCCCACCAGCACCGGCCGGAGCCGTCCCGTGAGCCGGCCGCCCACCCGCCGCCGGCCCCACCGTGCCCGGCGCCGGAGCACCGCGGGTCTGCTGCTGGTCGGTCGGCTGCTGCGCGCGACGGTCGCCCTGACCGCGCTGGTCGCCCTGGTCGGCGGCCTGCCCTGGGCGCTATGGCACTTCGTCGGCTGGCCTCTGCCCCACGAGGTGCCCTCCTGGGAGGAGGTCTCGGCGCGGCTGACCGGGCCCATGGACGACACGCTGCTCCTGGACGTCCTCGCGATGCTGTTGTGGCCGCTGTGGTTCGCCTTCGCGGTCTCCGTCGTCTTGGCCGTGCCCGAGGTGGTGCGGGAGGCTCGCTGGCCCGGTCACGGCGTTGCGCTGCCGGTCGGCGGGATGCGCGGGTTCGCTACCTTCCTGCTCGGCGCGGTCCTGCTCACCGTCGCCCAGTCCCGCGGCCCGCTGACCCCGGCCAGTGGTCCCGCCACTGCCACGGCGGCGGCCACCACACCCGTCGTCCCGAGCTTCGTCACCGTCGCGACGGCCACCCCGATCGAAACGGCGCTGCCCACAGCGGCACCAGGCACCGCGGTGGTGCAGCTGCCGGCCAACGGTGTCTACGACTCGCTGTGGCGGATCGCGGACCGCTGCCTGGGCGACGGCGCCCGCTGGCCGGAGATCTGGGTGCTCAACCACGGCGTCGCCCAGGCCGATGGGCGTGCGTTGACCCAGCCGGGCCTGATCCGTCCCGGCTGGGTCCTGAGCCTGCCAAGCCCGCCGCCCGCCGTCACGCCTCCTGGCGATCAGGCACCCTCCAGCCCTCCGACCACACCCCGTCTCTTACACACCTAAGCACCTGCCCCCCAGCGAGCCACGTGCGGTCTCAGTGGACGTCCAAGTACGAAAAACAGCACGACGTCTACTACTACAACCATATCATTCA
>NZ_JBFLUG010000135.1:0-18730 GCF_041008525.1 Parafrankia sp. FMc2
AGGAACCTCGATCATCCCGTGGGCGCCGCGTCCGCCTGTTCCCGGGCCGTTCTCACCGCGACGCCGTAGCCGCTACCAGCCCGCGACGCCAGCCGACACGCCGATCACGACTTTGTCGCAGCCCTGCTGGCCGGCCGGCGTGGATCTGGGTCTGGGTGATTCGGAGTGGATGACGCAGGTTCCGGTTGCCCGACATCTGGTTTCACATGGTGATCCGATTTGTGCTGAGGCGGCGCTGTGTCGTCGACGCTGTCGCGCGGAGGCTCCGACGACATTCGAAAAATGGTGGCAGCGGTATCCACGCGACGAGCAGCGCCGGGGTCTCACACGGTCGCTTCCTGCTCAGCAGGTGCGGCCGGTTCCCGCGTGGCCTGATCCGTGTGGTCGCGCCGGGGGAGCAGCAGTGGGCTGGCGAGGATGAGTAGTCCTGCGACGGTGAGAGCGGTGCGTGGGCTGGTGATGCCGGCGAGCAGCCCGCCGAGGGCGGTGAAGACGGCGATGGAGGCCTGTTGGCCGATCGACCAGGCTGAGAGGGTGCGGGCGATGCGGTGCCTGGGGGTGTTTTCGAGCCGGTAGGTGGCGAGTACCGGGTTGTACAGGCTCATGCTGATGATGATCGCCAGCTCGACGGCGATGACGGTGAGGAGGCCGTCGACGCCGGGACGGACGAAGGCCAGGCCGATCAGCCAGATGGCGCGTAGGGTGCCGACGGTCCGGAGGATCTGGTGCTGGCCGTACCGGGCCACGACACGGCTGGCCAGGCGGGAGCCGATGAGTCCGCCGACGCACGGGGCGGCGAAGGCGAGGCCGTACTGCCAGGGCGGGAGGCCGAGCTGGCGGAGGAGGAGCACGGCCAGCAGCGGCTCAGTGGCCATGATCAGTCCGGTGACGAGCATGTTGTTGAGGTAGAGCGCTCGCAGGGTGGGATGGGAAAGAAGGTGCCGCCAGCCGTCGAGAAAGTCTCTGGTCCGGACCCGGCTCCGTTCGGCTTTCCGTGGGTGTTCCTCCCGGCCGCCGCGGATCGCGGTGAGGCTCAGCGCGGAGAACAGGTAGCTGAGCGCGTCGGCGACCACAGCGGTGACCGGCCCGAACTGGCCTATCGCCGCGCCGCCGAGGGGTGGTCCGACGGCGATGGAGCTCCAGTCCGTGGACTCGAACCGGGCGTTCGCCACGAGCAGGTCATCCGGTCCGACGAGGGTCTTGAGGTAGGCGCCGCTCGCCGCGTTGAAGGCGATCCTGGCCGCTGCGACCACGGCTGAGACGGCGAGCAGGTGGAGGAAGCCGAGCCGACCGAGGGCGTAGGCGACGGGGATCGTCGCCTCCGTACCCCTCACCACCGCCATCGCCGCCGCCCACCGCCAGCCTTCCGAGCCAACAGCGGGCGCGGCCCCGCGGGCCCCTGAAACAGGTGGGCAACCTCAGCAGGACGTGGATAGGGACACCGCCCCCCTGTCCTACCGCTCTACCTCCGGTCCCGCGGCCAGGCACGGGGCTCAGCCGTAGCCCGGGACAACGCAGCCGATCGCGCCTCGACCCCGTCCCGGTGATCGGAACCGAGAACCCGCTCCCTGCCCTACGGGCAGGGAGACACCAGAAACCGAGAGCAAACGCGCTGGAAGCAGCCATGGCGGCACCGCCGGGCGAGCCCTGCCCGCCAACTGAAATGAACACCGTTATCCTTTGCAGTGTGCTGGCGCTCGCTGCGGCCACCGCGGCCGACGGTGCCTTCCGATCCCTCACGCGGCCTGGAACCGGCGAGCAGGCAACCCCGACTTCCCGCTGGGGAACTACCCGGCCAGGCCTCCCGTCGGCCGGCATACCCGTCCGTCCCGTTCGCGGCAGCGCCGCCACGACCCGAGGAACATCGCCATGAAGATCGCTTTTGTAGGCAAGGGAGGCAGCGGCAAGACCACGCTGTCCTCGCTCGTCGCCCGGCACCTGGCCGCCCGGGGTCGGGCTGTGCTGGCTCTCGATGCCGATATCAACCAGCACCTGGCGGTCGCCCTCGGCCGTGACGAGGGCGCCGCCGCCATTCCCGCGCTCGGCGACCACCTCGACGACATCAAGGACTACCTGCGCGGCGAGAACCCCCGCATCCCGACGGCCCGGGACATGGTCAAGACGACCCCGCCCGGCACCGGCTCACGTCTGCTGACCGTCACCGGGCCCAGCCCGATCCACGACCGCCTCAGCGTCGAGGTGGGAGGACTCCGTCTGATGGTCACCGGCGCCTTCGCCGAGGAGGACCTGGGTGTCGCCTGCTATCACTCGAAGGTCGGCGCGGTTGAGCTGCTGCTCAACCATCTGGTCGACGGGCCCGGGGAGTGCGTCGTGGTGGATATGACCGCCGGCGCAGACTCGTTCGCCTCCGGCCTGTTCACCCGGTTCGACCGCACTTTCCTGGTGGCTGAGCCGACCCGCAAGGGCGTCGCCGTCTACGAGCAGTACCGCGGCTACGCCGCCGACCACGACATCCCGATCTCCGTCATCGGCAATAAGATCAACGACGAGCGTGACCTGGCGTTCCTCCGCGATCGTGTCGGCGACGACCTGCTCGTCCATCTGGAACAGTCAGCCGCCGTCCGGGCCATGGAACAGGGGCGGTCCGCGGAATCGGTCGTCCTGGAACCAGCCAACATCGCCGCACTGGATCGTATCGTCGCCGCCATCGACGACACCGAACGGGACTGGGACCGCCTGCACCGCCAGATGATCGAGTTCCACGTGAAGAACGCCCGCTCCTGGGCGAACGACGCGGTCGGCACCGATCTCACACGGCAGATCGACCCCGGCTTCCGTTTGGATGTCCACGCCGGGCTGATGATGGCCCCGTGATCCGCTGCGTGGTCCGCCACGCCGCACAGCCGGCGGAACAGCTGGCCAGATTCCGCCGGCGGATGACAGTGAGCAGGGTCAGCTCCTGCGAGCGATGGCCAGTACCGCGATACGCGAAGCCTTGGAGCGGCACTTCGCGGTGAAGCTGGCGTTCCAGAACTGCCACCGGGCGGCGGTCTTCCGCCCGGAGTCGGTAACCGGCGAGCAGTACCAGCGGTACGTCTCACCCGAGAGCCAGGTGCTGAACCAGCAGCCAGAGTTCGTCGACTGCTGAGCGGTAGCCGAGCGCAGGGTTCGGGAGGAGTCGACGCCGACCGGCGTCTCCCGAACCCGCCGCCCCCTCTCTGCCGCCTCATCGAGCTTCCTGAGCGGGTCATCGCCCGGGGATATCCACGGACCTCGAAGGCAGCGGCTGATTCTGGAACGCGGAGAAACGCCCCGTGGCGGGCAGCGGCTCCTCCTCGTACTGATGCGGAGGACCGCCCCGGCGGGATCGATGGCCCCGGGCGGCCGCAGAGGGAGACCGTCCTTCGTGGACAGCCGGTGAGAAGCGTCGCAGCCGCAGGGCGTTGCCGAGCACGGCGAGGCTGGAGCAGGCCATGGCAGCGCCGGCGGCCCAGGTCGGGAGGATGGCCGTAGCGGCCAGAGGGATCATCACGATGTTGTAGCCGAAGGCCCAGGCGAGGTTTTGCCGGATGGTGCGCTCGACCTGGGCGGCGAGAGCGAGGGCGTTGGCGGCCGTGTGCAGGTCGGATCGGACCAGGGTGATGTCGCTGGCGTGGATGGCGGCGTCGGCGCCGCTGCCCATCGCGATCCCCAGGTCGGCCTCGGCGAGGGCGGCGGCGTCGTTGACTCCGTCGCCGATCATCGCCACACCGTGCCCGCCGGCGCGCAGGCGCCGGATGTGGTCGAGCTTGCCCGCGGGGGAGACTCCGGCGATGACGTCGTCGACGCCCACGGCGTCGGCGACCGTCCGTGCGGAGTGTGGGTTGTCACCGGTGAGCAGCACGGTGCGCAGGCCGGTCGCGCGCAGGCGACGGATCGCGTCCCGGCTGGTGGAGCGTACCGGGTCGGACAGGGTCAGGACCCCTCGCGCCCGGCCTGCCCAGCCGACGCAGATCGCTGTCTGGCCGCGGGTCTCGGCCTGGTCGAGGGACTCCCGCAGCGGGTGGGGGACGGCCAGCCCGCACTCCTCCATCAGCATGACGGTGCCCACGACGACCGGCTCGCCGTCCACAGTTCCGGTCGCGCCTGCCCCGGGCAGGGCCTGGAACGCCCGGGCGGCAGCCACTGTCAGGCCACGGGCGGTCGCCGCGGCGGTGACCGCCCGGGCGATCGGATGCTCGCTGGCCTGCTCGACGGCCGCTGCCCGGCGCAGTACCTCCGCCTCGCCCTCGCCCTCGCCCTTGCCGTCGCCGGGGCCGGGGCCGTCCGTGATCGTGTCGACTGTGACCGCGACGTCGGTGACGGTGATCTGGCCGGTGGTCACCGTGCCGGTCTTGTCGAGCACCAGGGTGTCGATGCGGTGTGCGGCCTCCAGCGCCGCCGGGCCGGAGATCAGTACTCCGAGGCGGGCGCCGCGGCCCGTGCCGGCGAGGAGTGCTGCCGGCGTCGCCAGCCCCAGGGCACAGGGGCAGGCGACCAGTAGCACCGAGATCGTCGCCTCGACTGCGGTGGCGGCCGCCGCGCCGGAGACGAGCCATCCGGCGGCGGTGGCCGCGGAGATGAGGAGAACCGCCGGTACGAAGATCGCGGAGAGCCGGTCGGCGTGCCGCTGTGCCGCGGCCCGACCGGTCTGGGCGTCCTGCACGAGCCGGGTGATGTGCGCGAGTGCGGTGTCGGCGCCGACCCGGGTCGCCCGCACGACCAGCGCGCCGGTGCCGTTCACGGTCCCGCCGGTGACCTCGGCGCCGGCGGTCACGTCGACCGGGATGCTCTCTCCGGTGAGCAGGGACAGGTCCACGGTGGACGTCCCGTCGACCACCATGCCGTCGGCCGGGATCCGCTCGCCGGGCCGGACGAGTACCCGGTCCCCGACGAGGAGGTCGGCGGCGGGTCGTGGCCGCTGGCTGCCGTCGGGAAGCAGCACGGTCGCGTCGTGGGCGGCGAGCGCGGCCAGGTCGGCCAGTGCCGACCCGGTGCCGCGCCGGGCACGGGCCTCCATCCAGCGCCCGACCAGCAGGCTCAGCGTGAGCACGCAGGCGATCTCGGCCGCGTGCGCCGCGTGGCCCGCGTGCGCGGTACCGGCGGCGCCGTCCGCCGGGCCGGCGGTGCCGTGGTGATGGGAGCCCAGCCTGTGGCCGTTCCCGGCCGGCAGGGTGCCGGATGTCGGCCCGCCCAGCGCGTCCGCGAGCGTCACGGCCACGGCCCACCCGAACGACACCAGCACGCCGAGGCTGACCAGGGTGTCCATCCGGGTCGCGCGGTGGCGCAGGCTTTTCCAGGCGGCCCGGTGGAACGGCCAGGCTCCCCACAGCACGACGGGGCCGGCGACCAGCAGTGCCAGCCAGCCCGGCAGATCCGGGATGCCCGGCACCATCGCGGCGGCGACCACGACCACGGTCGGTGCGGCCACCACGAGAGCACGCCGACGCCAGCGCTCCGCCTCGACCTGCCCCGGGTCCCGCGGTTCGCCGCCCGGTTGCCGGTCACCCGGCTGCTCGGGATCGTCTTGCGGCGCGCTGGAGTTCTCCGGACGATCGTAGGCTTGGGCGACCGGCTTCACGACGGTGCTGCGGTGGGTATCCGCGCTGTCCTGCCTGGCGCCGCTGTTCACGGCGGGAGCTGCGATGATTTTCGGGGCGGCTGCCCGCACGGCGGGGGCGGCTGGTTGGCGTTGCGCGATGACCCTGGCCTCGTAGCCGGCGCGCTCCACCGCGGCGACCAGCGTCGCGTCGTCCGCGGAGGCGGTGTCGGCCCAGGTCACCGCGGCGCGGTGGGTGGCCAGGTTCACGATCGCGGAGGCGCCCTCGATCCGGTTCAGCACTTTCTCGACCCGGCGCGCGCAGGCCGCGCAGGTCATGCCGGACACCGCGAGTTCCACGCGCGGCCCGGTCGGGCCCGCGTCGGCCTGCGGTGCTCGGGGCGGCGGGGGTGCCGTCGCTGTGGAGCCGACTGCGTCGGCTTCGCTGATGTCGTGGGCTGTCGGAGTGGACATCGCGCTCCTGTGCCTGATGGATCTCCGCGCCGAGACCCCTGCGGCGAGCGTAGGCGATCGGCTACCTACGGCGGCGACCGCGGGAGGTATCCGTCTGCTGGCCCAGGCTTCGGTGGAGTACTCCGCTGAACAGGTCGCGGACGTCGTCGACGAGCGTCGAGTCCACCTCCGCCGGAGCCGGCGTCACGGTCTCCGCCTGCAGGGACAGCGCCTCGGCGTACGCGGCGCCGCGTAGCCGCCCCACCAGGAGCAACCCCAGATCCACCCCGGCGGTGACCCCGGCTGCTGCGACGAGGCTCCCATCGTCCACCACCCGTTCATTGACGGTGGTGGCTCCGTAGCGCGACAGGTGCGGGCGGCTCGTCCAGTGGGATGTCGCCCGCCGCCCGTGCAGGAGGCCGGCGGCGCCCAGCAGCAGGGATCCGATGCAGACACTCGCCACGATCCCGGCGCCGGCACCGAGCCGCGCCAGTTCACCCAGCAGCGCCTGATTGCCCAGCGCTGCCGCCAGGCCACCGCCCGCCCCGGGCACCAGCAGAACGTCGCAGCGCTCCGGAAGGTCTTCCAATACGTGGGTGGCGACCACCGCCAGTCCGGTGTCGCTGGTGACCGGGTGCGGCGCGCGCCCGGCGGCCACGATGACCTCCGCACCGGTCATGCCCGCGAGAAAGACCTGCGGGCCGGCGAGGTCGAGAGCGGTGAAGCCGTCATAGTGCCCGCTGCCCGGAACCACGTGGTTCCGGGCAGCGGGCCGACGTCGCCTGGCCGGCCGCGGTCCCAGGAAGCGGCCAGGTCCGTCAGCCGACGTCTTCCGCTCAGGCGGTCGCGGTCTCCCGCTGCTGTCGTGACCGGCCACGGGCCAGGCCCACCAGGACGTCGATCAGGATGAAGATTCCCAGGGACACGCCGAGGACGGGCAGCGCCCACCCGATCGCCGCGGTCACCAGGACGGTGACCACCAGGGCCGGCTTGGAGATGTGCCGCCAGGCGCCGCGCGCCGGCGGGGCGCCGACGATCCGGGTGCGGTCGGCGCGGGTGGGTCGGCGCTGCCACCACATGCGGTAGCCCCAGACGATCAGGCAGATCAGGCCGATCGCGAGGCTGGCCAGCAGGATCTGGTTCGCCAGCCCGAACAGGATCCCCATGTGCGCCATGATCCCGTAGAAGCTGAGCTGGGCCAGCAGCGGCCAGTCCGAGAAACGCGACTCGTGGACCACCGTGCCGTCGGCGTCGATCGCGGCCTTGTCGCCCCGTACCGGCCAGGTGTTGTCGGTCTGGGCGACGGACCAGGCGGTGCCGGCCTCGGCGGGCGGGCTGAGGTCGACCGGCCCGTCGAGGCCGGCTTCGCGGGAGGCCGCGAGCACCGTGTCGACAGCCTCCGTGCCCGATTCCTGGCCGGAGGTGTCCTCGCCGGAGCCGCTGCTCCCGTGTCCTTCATGACCGGCACCGGCTGGCGCGGTCGCGGCGGCGGGCAGGCTGGTGTCGAGGGTGGGCCGTTCGCCGTTCATCGCTGCCTTCAGGTCGGAGAAGTGCTCACCGGCGTAGGTGGACCAGGTCAGGCCGGTCGCGGAGAGGATCAGCAGGCCGGCGGCGAGCCAGACGCCGAGGCTTCCGTGCCAGCCCAGGGTGCGCCGCCGGCCGCGGGCGGTCAGGTCGGGCAGCAGCAGCGCGCGGGCGCCGCGTCGGCGGCGGCGGCGGGCCAGCCACAGGACGAGCCCTCCCAGCACGACGACCCACAGCCAGCTCGCGGCGAACTCCGAGTAGTACAGGCCGGTGTCGCCCAGGTGCAGGTTGATGTGCAGCTGGTCCAGCCAGGTCGTCATCGGGGTGCTGCCCCACCAGGTGACCAGCGTGCCCTGGACCTCGGCGGTGTACGGGTCGACGTAGACGGTGCGCTGCTTGTCGCCGAGCGCGTCCTCGAACAGGACCACCTGGGTGGTGCGGTCCGCGGCCTCGCCGGTGTGCACCGAACCGAAGGCGCCATCCGGGTACACGGCCAGGGCGGCGTTGATCTGCTCGGCCAGTGGCCGCTGGGTGGAGCCCACCTCGCCGACGAAGAACTCGTCGGCGTACACGAGCCTGTCCAGCTGCGGGGTGAACGCGTAGGCGAGGCCGGTCAGTGCGGAGACCAGCAGGAACGGGGCGACCAGCACCCCGGCGTAGAAGTGCAGGCGCATCAGCGGCCGGCGCCATCCGCCGGACGCCGGGTCACCGGGCCTGGAGCCCCGAGCCGTGTCGGGCGTGCGGGGCTCGGGAATGGAGGGGGCGACGGTCGGGTCGCCGGCGGAACTGCCGGCAGAGGTGTCGACCGGGGTGTCGGCGGGATTGGCGGCTGCGGGCGCGGGCACCGCGGTGGCGGGCGCCGTGTCATCGGGGGATGACCCCGACGGTTGAACCATGGTCACAGAGAGTCTCCGAGTAATGATGTGGAGAGAGGATTCGAGGGCAGGCGGAGTCACCGCCGCGGCGCCGCAGGCACCTGGGAAGCACGTGGCAGCAGGGGCCCACGCTCGGCATTCGTCGCGCGGCGCCCGGGGTGCGCCGCCGCCGCCCGGCGCGAGGCGCGTCTGGGAACCGGCCTGTCGAGGCGCGCGGCATCGCCGCGCGGGCCGATGCGGTCGCGGCTGGATCCCGTCCGGCGGTGGGGCCGGGCACGGACGGTCGCGGCGGGCCGGATCCGGGCAGCCTGAACGCGCCGTCCGGCGCAGGCGTCGCGGACGGCGTCGGCTGTGTGGATCAGGCCGGTGCCGGGTCCGGTGGGCCTCTGCGGACGACGAGATGGACGAGCTGCGCCAGCGCGTGCGCCCGTCCGGTTGGCGGCCGGCACCACCGCACGGTCTGGGTGGGAAGGGGGCGCCAGGCCGGCGGGCGCAGGCGGCGGCGCAGGTGAACCGCCGCCCTGCGCGCGACCGCTGCGGTCCGGCGGGCGATCCGCCACAGCAGCCGCTCTCCCGCAGCGAGCCACCAGGACAGCAGGAGCGCGGCGCAGAGGTGGGCGAGCGCCATCCGAGGCCCACCGGGCAGGAGGTCGATTCCCGCCGCGCCGTCGGAGAGGTCCACCGGTCCGACCGCGGCGTGATGATGGGATGCCGCGACTTGCGTCGGTCGCGCCGTCATGGCGAAGGCGAGGTGCAGACCGGCCTGGACCGTGGTGACCAGCCCGGCGATGCGCCGCAGCGACATCCGCCGGCCGGAGCAGCCCCAGCACACGCGGAACGCGAGAGCGACGCCGCACCCGGTCACCGGCAGGCTCGGCGGCTCGCCGCAGGCCGCCAGGTGCGCGGCGACGGCGAGAGCGACGGCTATGACGGCAAGGGCCGAGGCGCGCACACCGCGCCCGGCCGGTGTCGCCGCCCAGCTCACAAACCCGGCATCCTAGCTGGAAAGCGAGCGGGTCTCAGTCGATCGCCCTCGCGGACGGGCGAATCTTCTCGCCCATGCCGGCCCGTCCACTATGTCGGGCGTACCTTCCCGGCGCCGCGGACAGGCAGGATCGGATGGACCGGCCGGTGCCAGGCCGATCGGGGTTCCCTGGCAGGGATGGGGCCGGGCGACGAGCCGATCTACACTGGACCGGTGACCGCCGGGGCGCCCGACCAGCCGGTCGGCGCGCGGTGTGAGCCGGCGGCGATCACTGTCGGTGCGGGCCTGCCCCTGTGGGCCGCGACGCGTTGCGGCCGTGCCGTGCGCGGTGCCGTCCTCGCACTGCTGACCGTCGCGCTCGCCGCCGCCGCGCACGGCCGGTCCGGCCCGGCTGCCCCGGACTCGTGGGTGACCGTCGTCGGTTTTCTGCTCACCTGGCGGGTCGGCTGGGGCCTGGCTGCGAGGCAGATCAGCCGCCGCCGGCTGATCGGGCTGGTGGTCGCCGCGCAGGGCTGCCTGCACCTCGCGTTCGCCATGGCCTCCCCGCCCGGGCGGCATTCCGGGGCCGGCGCCGGCCATCTTCATTCGGAGGCGGTCGCGGGTTCGGGCGGGGTGGACCTGCTGCACGGCGGGCCGACGGTTCTCGGCCTGCACCTGCTCGCGGCGGTCTGCCTCGCCTGGTGGCTGGCCGCGGGCGAGCGGCTGCTCTGGCGGGTGGGCCGGCGCACGGCCACGGCCACCCGGCGGATCGTCCGGCGTGTCCGCGGTCGCCTCGCGGCACCGCCGCGACCAGTCCTCGGCCCTCGCCTCACGTTCTCGTCTTCCGTACCCGCTGCGGCTGCGCGGTTGGCGCTGCTTCGGTACGCGGTCGCGCGGCGCGGGCCGCCCGCCGCCACGGCCCGCTGACAGACCACATCCCGCTTCCCGGCCGGTCCGTCGCCGCCCGCGCGTGCCCGATGACCGCGGGCCGGCCGCCGGCCGGCGGAATGGTGCTGTCCTTCCCTCCGCCGTGACCTCCTCGCGGCCGGAGGGCGTCCTCGCGACCGCGACGCACATCCGCGGCGAGCGGTGAGAAGGCACGGGAACCAGAACCACCGAGCCGGCCTCGGCTCGCTGTGGGCCGGCCCGCCGTGGGCGTCGCCGTGCGCCTGTCACCCAAGACGGCCCCGCGAACGCGGTGCCACTACCGGGAGTTCCGTATGAATACAGACAAGGCCCCGCTGGCCCCGCCAGGCCGAGGTGACCGACGCCACCACGCCGGCGCCTCGCTCCCGCGCACGCCGGGGCTGGCTGGGAGGATCCAGCGCTCGGCTGAACAGGTCCCGGCATGACAACCACTGATCACGCCACGCGCCGCGCGAAGGCCGCCGCTGTGAGCGAGGCCGCCGCGCGGCGGGAGCGCCGCCGCCGCACGGTCATGATCTCGGCCTGCGTGGCCGCTGCCCTACTGCTCGTCGGGGGTATCGGCTTCGCCGTGCAGAGCGCGCGGACCGACACTTCGGGAGCCCTGGTGCCGGCCGGTGCGGCCGGCCCGGACGGCGGGATCGTCGTCGGATCGCCGTCCGCCCCGGTCACCGTGGATGTCTACGAGGACTTCCAGTGCCCGATCTGCCGCGCGTTCGAGGAACAGACCGGCGACACCATCGGCTCCCTCGTCGACGCCAAGAAAATCAAGGTCATCTACCATGTCCTGGCATTTCTGGGGCCGGAGTCCGAGCGGGCCGCGAACGCCGCCGCGGCGGCGGCGAACGAAGGAAAGTTCGCCGAACTCCACGACCTGTTGTTCGCCAGCCAGCCGGAGGAACACGCGGGTGGATTCCAGAACGCGGAACTGGTCCATCTCGGCAGCCGTGTGGGGCTGACTTCGCCGGAATTCGTCGAGGCTGTACACAAGGGCACCTACGACGACTACGTCGCCCAGGTGAATGATGCCGCGTCACGCGAGGGAGTCCAGGGAACTCCTACCGTCTATGTCAACGGCGAGCGCCTGCAGACGAACGCCCTGACCCCCGGCGGCCTCACCGCGGCCGTCACGGCGGCGGGCTGACGGTTCGTTCGGGCCTCGGGTGCGCCGCGAGATCTCGCGGCGCACCCGAGGCCCTGCCCGCACGGGTCCCGTGCCGACCACGGTCGAGGACTGGACTGCCACGATGTCTCCGTCTCCCGGTGTTGTGCGCGCGGTCAGCCCGGCGCGGCCCCACGCGCCACCCGCCACAGCAGCCGCTCGCCGACTGCGAGCCAGCCGGCCAAGACGGCGGCGGCCAGGTGGGCGGCGAGCATCGGCGCCCCGCCCGGCCCCGGTCGCCGCCCGCGCCCGCGCGGGCACGGAGACCCCCGACGAAGGGACTGGGGTCGCACCGGGAGCGTCGAGACCGGGCTCGGTGCCCACGCCTCGGCTCACCTGCGGCCCCTCGCCGGTTCCATGCGCCGTTGAGATCTTCGGTCTGATTCCAGCGTGCGGAACGTCGGGATTCCCGGGTTCCTACAGATGGGTCATCCCGGAAGTAATTCGTGACGAGCCGGCGACGCACGGGTACAATTTTTCCAGGAAATGTCGGCCACTTTGTTGGGAGTTCGGATGGCTGTGCAGGGGAAGCATCTGCTGACGTTCTGCGGGAAGTGCAGCTGCGGCTGCCCGGAGCTGTATGTCGACCACGACGCGCCCGCAGAGCGCCGGATCGTTCTGACCGACGATTTCGGGCAGCGCATCCAGATGAGCGCCGAACAGCTCGCGGTGATCGTCGAGGAAGCGCGCGCCGGCCGGATCACCGAGCTGGTGAACGGCGAGCTCGGAGCGTCCCTGGTCTGATCCCGGATCCCGCGGCGGTGCGGGCCCGCGGCCGATCAGGTTGCGGACGCCGGCCCCGTCGGCGCGCCGCGGGTGCGCTCAGCTTGCGGCGTTCAGCCGAGCAGTGTCTCCCCGATGAACCCGGCTTCCCGGGTACCGGGCTGGATCGCGAACACGGCGAACCCGATCGGCGTCGTCCACTCGTTGAGCAGGTCGAGCTCGGCCAGCCGTCGCTGGATCGGCACGAACTGCGCCGCGACGATCGCCGCCGCGGCCCCGCCCGGCGGTGGCCCCGCCCAGGAGCAGTCGCCTCCGGTCCGGCCCACCGCTTCCGGTAGCCCTTCCTCGTGCGGCGCCAGGTGGATTGTCCACGGCGCGGCATGGCCGTGCGGTGACGGAGCGAGACCGCTCAGGTTGGCCCACAGCCGTCGACGCGCTCACCATACCGACGGCCGGGTGCCTGACGCGATCAGGGCTCGGTAGGTGGACGGCGGATGGGACGGGGCGGACCGGATCGGGGCTCTTCGGCCCAGCGGTCGACGAGCGCGCACGCGCCGCTGGCGGTGACCGGACCCCACCATTCGTCGTCGGGGGTGACCGCGACGACAGGGGCGTGGTTGCAGGGGTGGAGGCAGCCGGTCTGGGTGACCAGAACCTCGTTTCGCGTCAGTCCACGATCTTTCAGGCGCGTAGCGAGGGCCTGGGCTGTGTCGGCAGCCCCGCGAGCGGTGCATCGTGGTCCGCGGCAGAGCAGAACATGACGGCCATATGTCGGGACCTCATCCCACCCTGCCGATGAGAGGACCGCTTCTCTCCCGGTGACGTGATCCTTTGCCACGTCGATGACCAGGCTGCCGGGATGCTGCCGCATCCAGTCGCCGGCGATCCTCCTGAGCCAGGACCGGGCGGGCGCGGGCGCGCCGGAGATGGGGGCGGCGATCAGCCGGACGGGTGCCGCGCTTCCTTCCGCGGCGAGCTGGTTAAGCACCTCGTGCACGGTTGGCCGGGCGAGCTGGAGGTAGGCGATCCGAGCCTCCAGCTCCGCTGCCAGGACCAACAGGTCACCCTCGCAGCCTGGGGCGTCGGCGCCCATGCCGACCAGTACGCGACGAACCGACTGGTCAACCATGGCTGGCTCCGGTGGGTCGGGGGTGCGGGACGACCATGGGGGTGCCGACGACGGGGTCGGGGATGACGGTGGCCGTCACACCGAACACCTCGCGCATCAGGTCCGGGTTCACGACGTCCGCCGGCTCGCCCTCGGTGGCGATGCGCCCGTCGCGCAGGGCGATCAGGTGGTGGGCGTAGCGGCTGGCCATGTTGAGATCGTGCAGCACCATGACGATGGTGCGGTCCAGGCGCCTGTTCAGGTCGGCGAGCAGGTTGAGAATGTCGAGCTGGTGAGCGAGATCCAGATAGGTGGTGGGCTCGTCGAGCAGCATGATGCCGGGGTTCTGCGCCAGCGCGAGCGCGATCCAGACCCGCTGTCGTTGGCCGCCGGAGAGCTGGTCGACGGGCGTGTCGGCGAGCTCGGTGATCGATGTCGCCGAAAGTGCCTGCGCGACCGCTCGTTCGTCCTCGCGGTTCCACTGCCGGAACCAGCGTTGGTGCGGGTGGCGGCCTCGGGCGACGAGGTCGGACACCGTGATGCCGTCCGGCGCGGTGGGCTGCTGGGGCAGCAGACCCAGCTCTGTCGCGACGGTGCGCGCGGGCAGGCGGGAGAGGTCGTCACCGGCGAGTCGCACGGTGCCGGCGACCGGGTCCAGGAGCCGGGCCAGTCCGCGCAGCAGGGTCGACTTGCCGCAGCCGTTGGGACCCACGATGGCGGTGATCCGACCGGGCGGGATCCGGGTGCTCACACCGTCGACGACGATGGTGCCGCCGTAGCCGAGCCTCAGCTGGTGGGTCGCCAGGACGGCTGGAGCGGATGTACTGGGTGCGTCGGTGATGTCGGTCATCCGGCGGCTCCGATCCGGTGGGCGCGGGCGAGCAGGACGAGCAGGACGGGTGCGCCGAGGACGGCCGTCAGGACGCCCACCGGCATCTCGTCCGGCGCGAAGATCAACCGGGAGACGAGGTCCGCGCCGGCCACCAGCAGTGCGCCGACGGCGGCGGACGGAGCGAGACCGATCTGGCGCTCGGCGAGGACGCGACGGGTGATCTGCGGGGCCACCAGCGCCACGAACCCGATCGGCCCGGCGGCGGCGGTAGCCATGGCCGCCAGCCCGACGGCGACCAGCAGCAGCGGGATTCTGCGGGCATCACGGGTGCCGGTCAGCGTGCGTGCCAGATCGTTGCCGAGCTCCTGGACCCGTAGGTCCCTGCCCAGCACGGTGAGCGCCATCGCGGCGAGCGTGAGGGTGACACCGATGATCGTCACGTGCGTCCCGCTGCGATTGGCGAGGCTTCCCGTGAGCCAGCCGGCGGCGGCCTGGACCTGGTGCACGTCGGAGCGGGTCAGCAGGTACGAGATCGCCGAGGAGAGGAGGGCGGCGACGCCGATACCGACCAGCACGAGCCGGAATCCGAGCAGACCGCGCCGGTAGGCGATCAGCACGATCGCGAGGACGGTGAGCGCCGCCCCGACCAGAGCGCCGACCGTGAGCTCGACCCCGCTGCCGCCGAGGATCAGCATCACGGTGAGCGCGCCGGTCGCGGCACCGGAGTTGATGCCGACGACATCGGGGCTGACGAGGGGGTTCGCGGCGAGCCGCTGCAGGATCGCTCCGGACAGGGCGAACGCCGCTCCCACCCCCAGGCCGGTGAGGGCTCGGGGAAGTCGGTCATCGAGCACGACGTCCTGCTCGATGAGCGTTCCGCCGCCTCGCAGCACGCGCAGCACGCCAGCCACGGTGAGTGGATACTCGCCGATCGTGATCGACACGGCCGCGATGATCGCCGCGGCGGCAACCGAGGTCACGGTGAGGGCGATCGAGCGGCGGCTCAGACGCAGCGAGAGACCGAGACGCGGGACCGCGAGGAGGACCGCGTCACGGGCGAGGCTCCGCTCGGCGGTCACACCTCCACCAGCTTTCGGTGGCGCACCAGGTAGAGGAAGAAGGGGGCGCCCGCGGCGGCGACCACGATGCCGACCTGCATCTGTTGGGGTTGGGCCACGAGTCGTCCGATCACGTCGGCGACGAGGAGCAGTGCCGGCGCGAGGACAGCCGTCCAGGCCATCACCCATCGGTAGTCCGGGCCGCAGATCATCCGCGCGACGTGCGGCACCACCAGGCCGACGAATGCGACCGGCCCGGCGACCGCGGTCGCGCCTCCCGCGAGCAGCACCACCGCGACGGCGCCGACGGCACGGGCGGCCCACAACCGCGTGCCGAGGCTGCGGGCGAGATCGTCCCCGAGAGCCAGGGCGTTGAGTGTGCGACTCAGGCCCCCCGCGAGAACGAGTCCGACGCCGACGAACGGCGCGACCGTCAGTAGTGCGGCTCCGTCCGCGCGGGTCAGGGAGCCCACGGCCCAGAAACGGAAGTCGTCCATCAACGAGGCGTCACGCAGGGTGATCATCGTCGTGATCCCGCCAAGGAACGCCGTGGTCGCCGCACCAGCGAGCGCGAGCTTGACCGGGGTCGCACCCCCCAGGCCCAGTGAACCGAGGGCGTAGACGAAGACCGCGGCCACCGCCGCGCCGCCGAAGGCGAACCACAGATAGCCGGAGACACCGCTGAGCCTGAAGACGTTGATCGCCACGACGACGGCGAGCGCGGCTCCGGCGTTGATGCCCAGGAGGCCGGGATCCGCCAGGGGATTCCGGGTCAGGCCCTGCATCGCGGCCCCGGCGACCCCCAGCGCCGTTCCCGCGAGCAGGCCGGTCGCCGTTCGCGGAATGCGCAGGTGGTAGACGATCCGTTCCGCATCGGTGACCGGTGCGCCGGACACCGCGTCGAGGACGTCGCCCAGACTGATCGCGTTGACGCCGAGCACGATCGAGGCCCACGTGGCGGCGAGAAGCCCCGCGACGGCGACGAGGAGACCCAGCGATCGACTCCACCCGCCGCGAAGCACCCCCTGACGCATCCGGCGGGTTGAATCGCCTGCCCCCGCACCGGAGGAAGGCGTCTGGGTGGCGGGCGGAGCGAGACTCACCGTCAGTCGACGAGGTCGGGGTGGATCAGCGAGGCCATCTGCTCGACGGCGTGCGCGGTGCGAACCCCGGCGCTTCGGTCGGCGAACAGCGACGGATGGACGGCGTTGTTCCTCACCGCCGTCAACCCGGCGAACGCCGGGTTGTCGACGATCGTGTTCACGTTTCCCATCGCGTCGTCGAGCGTGTAGTCCACCCCGAAGCCGGAGTTGGTGAGAATCACGTCCGGATCGCGCTTGATGAGCTCCTCGGCATCGACATAGATGTTGCGGGTCGACGTCACGTCCTCGAACGCGTTGACGCCCCCGGCGGCCTCGATGATCCTGGTGCCGAAGTCGACCCCGGTGCAGACCTGGAAAGTCCCGTCCTCCTGCGGACGCACGTAGGCGACCGTGGGCTTCTCGGCACCCTTCACCGCCGTCTCGACGGTCGTGATCCGATCCTTGTAGTCGTCGACGAGTGACCGGGCCTTGTCCTCGACGTCAAAGATCTTGCCGATGGTGAGAAGGTCGTCGTACACGGCGTCGATGGACACGTCGGCCGGGTCGACCTCCTGGTCGGTCCTCCCGTCCTCGGTCGGGCAGAACGGCGTCAGGATGTACGACTGGATACCGAGCTTCTCCAGGCTGGCGCGCGTCCCGACACCATCCGGGGTGTCGGCGGCGAACACCGTGCCGTAGCCGGCGAAGACGAAATCGGGCTTCGTGGCCAGGAGTGCCTCGCGGGTGGGATTGTTCTCGCTGTACGGCACCCCCCGCAGGCCGTCCGCATACTCCGGCAGGAACTCGGCGTCGAAGAACGACGAGCCCACCAGACGGTCACCCAGCCCGAGCGCGCTCATCATCTCGGCCGAAGGCTGGTACGTCGCGTACACCCGCTGCGGGGGAGCGGTGACACCGACCTGCCGATCACAGTTCTCCACCGTGACGGCCGCGGCGGACCGGTCTGTCTCGCCCGCGTCATCAGAACCGCAACCGGCGATGAGGGCCATCATCGCGGCGGTGGCCGACACGACGGCTGACTGACGGGTCGCGCGATCCCGAAGGCGAGATCCACGGAAGGGCAGGTGACGGGCGCGCATCAGCGTCCACACCCCTTTCTCGGGGTACTCGCCCCGATCACGGAAGGGTGCGACAGGCCGGGTATCTGACTCGCGGCCATCTCCATGGCCGACTCACAGTGGCGGTACCGTGCCGGATTCACGCCGGCTTCCCCGATACCTGTCGCGAAGCAAGACAGGAGGCTACCAGGGTAGATATGCCTGTTTGGCGAGTGTCGACAACTGAGGCGCAACAGTCATCGGTCCCGGTCGAACCTCCTCCTTCGAGGCTCAGGGTCGGGAAGGCCGCGCGGAGATCGAACGTGGCCACCACGTCAACGGCCGTCCGGCGAACGATCTACGAGACCTGACCGGTTACGTTCGGTCAAGGAGCGACGACCACCGGTGTGCACTCCAAAGCGTCTCCGCCGGCATCTGGCATCTGAGAGGGCGTTTAATTTGCCCTGATTGCGGCTTATGTTCTAGTAGGTGCCTCGCCAGGTTGGGGTGGCTTCGTCCGTTATGCGCCTGGCGAGGTTGTCGATCATGGCTATGTGGATCATGGATTCGGAGCTGGCGGGAAGGGTCTCGTAGTCGCGGGCCAGCCGGCGACGTAGCATGATCCACCCCAGGCTGCGTTCGACGACCCAGCGTGGGAGTGTCTGATCAACGGTGGGTGTGGTCTGGCCCGTGCCGCCGAGGCTGACTCGGCGGGAAGGGACGATCATGAGCGAGACGCTCGATCCCATGCCGACCCCGATCGATCACCAGCAGCTGGCCGCCGAGCTCGTCGCGAAGGCCCGCGCCGAGGGCGTGGACCTCGTCGGGCCTGGGGGGCTGCTGAGCGGGCTGACGAAGTCCGTGCTCGAAACCGCTCTGGAAGTGGAGATGAGCGCGCACCTGGGTTACGACAAGCACGACCCTGCCGGCCGTGACAACGGGAATTCCCGGAACGGGATCCGGACGAAGACGGTCCTGACGGAGATCGGCCCGGTCGAGATCGATGTTCCCCGGGACCGGGACGCCAGTTTCGAGCCGGCGATTGTGCGTAAGCGGCAGCGCCGGTTGAACGGCATCGATCAGATCGTGCTGTCCCTGGCCGCCCGCGGATTGACTACCGGAGAGATCGCCGCGCATTTCGCCGAGGTCTATGGTGCTTCGGTGTCGAAGGACACGATTTCCCGGATCACCGACAAGGTCGTCGCCGAGATGACCGAGTGGCGCAACCGGCCTCTCGACCGCGTCTACCCGGTGATCTTCGTGGATGCGGTGGTGGTCAAGGTCCGTGACGGCCAGGTCGCCAACCGGCCGTTCTACGCCGTCGTGGGGGTGACCGTGCACGGGGAGCGGGACATCCTGGGCCTGTGGGCCGGCGACGGCCACGAGGGGGCGAAGTACTGGCTGCAGGTCCTCACCGAGATCCGCAACCGGGGCGTCGAGGACGTCTGC
>NZ_JBFLUG010000136.1:0-18591 GCF_041008525.1 Parafrankia sp. FMc2
CTGCTCGCCCTCGCTCGCCGCCTCGTCGACGTTCTGTGGGCACTCCTGCGCGACGGCCGCACGTTCGCACCAACCGCGCCGCAACCCGCTACCGCGGCGGCTTGACACGGTCATTCAGATTCCCTTCTCGTCGGTGGTGAAGGTCAGGACGAGGCGGCTGTGCCGCTTGTCCAGGACCGCCCCGTCCGGCAGGTCGCCGTCGGGGGTGTGCGCAGGCAGCACGTGCAGCACCGGATGCGGGCAGCCCGCGTCCACCCACGCACGTAGGTGCTCGGCCATCCGCCCGGCCGCCGCGGCGGCCCCGGTCCCGTGGGCGCAGGCGCCGAGATCGAACCGCCGGTCGGTCCAGCGCAGCGCCGACCGATAGGCCAGCGTGCCGGCCTCCAGCGTGGCCGGGACGGCGAACCGCCATGAGGGCGTGACGATGCCGGCCGTGACGGCTTCCTCCTGCGCGGCGAGGACCACGAACTGCTCCGCCTCGCGCCGCGGTCTGGCTGCCAGCCACAGGTCGAGGTCGGACAGGTCGGTGCGGGGCGGCAGACTTACCCCGGCCCATGCCTGCTCGCGTGGTGTCGTGAGGAGATCGGTGATCGCGGCCGGGTCGACGTCCTGGCCCTCATCCAGCCGCAGATGAACACCGTCCGCGAGGTCGACGTAGCGCACCTCACGGGCGCCGGTGCCCTGCATCGAGACGAACCCGCACAGCCGCTGGCTCACGCTGGTCAGACGGCCCTCGTGGCGCCGCAACGCCCACGACCGGGTCATCCCGAACGTGCGCAGCGGCAGCACCAGCACGCCCTTGTCGGTGAGCTGGTCGAGCCACGCGGGCGGAATGTCCCACGCCCCGACCGTGACGATGATCAGGTCGAAGGTGCGGCCCGGCGGGATCGGGTGCTCGGCGTCCGCGCGCAGCACGGTGACGTCGTCATAGCCAGCTGCGGTCAGGCAGGAGATCGCCCGGTCGGTCACCTCGGGGTCGATGTCGACCGTCGTGACCGATCCCGCCGGGCCGACGAGTTCCCGCAGCAGCGAGGCGTTGTAGCCGCCGCTGCCGATCTCCAGCACGTGGCGGCCGTCCAGCCCGTCCAGCCCGTCGAGCGCGTCCGCCGCCTGGCCCAGCGTCCGCCCGATCAGGAACGGGGCCGACACCGAGCTGATGGCTTCGTCGCCGCGCATCTTCTTCAGGACGGCTTCGTTCTCGTACGCCTGTTCCAGCGGGAGGCCCGGGGTGAACACCTCGCGCGGAACGGCCCGCATCGCCGCCTCCACCTCCGGCCGCGGCGAGCCGCCCTCCGCTGCCTGATCGGCCAGGAACCGGTCGACCATGGCGTTGCGCAGACTCTCGCTACTCATGGTGTCGACGCTCACGACGGTGTCCTCTCCTTTTGTGTGCAGGTCGCCGCGGTGAGGGCGGCCCCGGCATTCGAGCAGGCTCGGCAGACAACCACAGGTTCCGGGCCCCCGGCGGCTTCGGCTCCCTCCCCGTCCCGGCCACTTCCTCCCGCCCGGCGGGTGTCCGCGGGCTGCGCTTCTGCGGCATCCGGGTGCACGGGTGGCCCTCGGCGAGCGTCCGGCCGGCAGACCGGAAGCGTCCGTTGTCGTCACGGGTCGCTCCTCTGCAGGTCCGGGAGAGTGGCCGGGGTGTTTCCCTTCGTGCAGGACCCATCACACTCCGCGTGACGCCTGGGTGGGAGGGTGAGATCTTCTTCCCCATGGGTGGGAAAAGATTTCCCACCCATGGCGCGCCCATCGCCGAGGGGGATCGTCGTGCACGCTGATCGTGTCGAGACGCTGAAGGCGCAGCTGGCCGAACGGTTCCGCCAGTTGCAGGCCGAGCGTGGTCTCACGGGCACTGAGCTGGAGAAACGCACCACTTACGACCGGAAGAACGCCTCCGCCATCCGTAACAGGGGACGGCTGCCGACCCGTGACGTGCTCCAGGCCTACGACCGGGTGTTCGGCACCGGCAGCGAGCTGACCGACCTCGGCGAGCGGATCCGGGCGGCGCAGAAGGCGGTACGGCTGACCGGTTTGATCACCACTGCAGGGGTAGGCAGTCCCGAGCCGCAGGCCACAGAGCTGGAGAGAGAGGAGGTAGAGGAAACGGACCGACGCCAGATCGTTGCGGTCGCTGCGCTGTCCGCTGTTGCATTCGAAACGACCCGCCGTATCGACACCTCCACCGCGGCGCCGACGCTCGGCGAGCTCGAAGACGACCTGGCCGACATCGCTGCCGGCTACGACACCACCCCGCACCTGATCCTCGTCAGTGAGGTCGCCCGGCGATGGCGCCAGGTCGAAGGCATGCTCGACCGCAGGCTGAGCGTGACCGACAACCTGCGGACCACGCGGCTCGGCGGCCAGCTGACCTACTACCTTGGCCGGCTCGCGTTCGCAGGCGGCCGTTACCGAGACGCTCGTCGGTTCTGCGATCTCTCCGACCGGTATGCCGGCCAGGTCGACGACGACATGCTGACCGGTTCCCTCGCCGCGCTGCGGTCCAGCATCGCGTACTACACCCACCGCTGGGACAAGGCTGCCGTCACCGCGGCTCGCGCCCGGCAGGGCGCACCGCGGTACCTTGCCGCCCGCCTGGCCGCCTATGAGGCACGAAGCCATGCCCGCCTCGGTCGCGTCCGCGAAGCGGAGAACGCGCTGGCCGCGATGAGAGACCACACGGGCGCGGCGACCGGGCCCCGCCCGGGGTCCTCCCCCTTCACCGCCGGCAGCGCGGCCATGTTCGCCGCGGTCTGCGCCATCGAGCTCGGCGACGGCATCGAAGCACGACACCGCGCCCGCGAAGCGGTCGATCTCCTCGACGCCCGGTCCCACGAGGAACGCGGCCACGCCTACCTCTGTCTGGCGTCCGCCTTCCTGCTGCAGGACAGGCCGGATCCCGCTGCCGCGGTGACGGCGAGCCGGGCCGCGCTGGCGACTCCCGAAGGGCATCTGTCCTCGACGATCGTGTCCGCCCTGGCCGAGGTCGTGCGAGAGCTCGGCCCGTGGGCGTCAGATCCTGATGTCCGCGCGCTCGGCGCGCTGGTCCAGCAGTCCCGCCTCGCTCTGCCCGGGAGCCCCGCATGACCCTTGAGTTCGGCTCGCCCGACGTCGTCACCATCCCGTCCGTCCTCACACCACGGCTGATGCTCCGCGCGTGGCGCCTGGCCGACGTCGACCCCTACCTGGACATGGCCCGGCATCCGGACATGTCGCTCTACACCAGCTCGCCGAGCCGGATCGGGTCGGTCTGGGGCATGACCGCGTTCCAGATCGGCCACTGGGCCCTGAACCGGTTCGGAATGTGGATCGTCGAAGAGCGGGCGACGGGCGAGTTCCTCGGCCGTGCCGGCCTGTACGAGGAGTACGGCTGGCCGGACATCGAGGTGGCCTGGACCGTCCGGCGTGACCGGTGGGGCCAGGGCATCGCGACCGAGGCCGGCGCCGCCGCCCTGGAGTTCGCGTTCACCGAGGTCTGCCGGGAGCGGGTCATCAGCATCATCCACCCCGAGAACAAGGGGTCGATCCGCGTCGCGGAGAAGCTCGGTCTCGCTCTTGCCGAAGGGCCGGTGGATCGAGACGGCGAACCCCGGAACATCTACGCGATCACCCGCGAAGGCTGGGCCGGCCGCCAGGAGGTCGGCACCCCCAGCGGCACCAGCTGACTGGGCGCGGTCGCTGGTCCGCACGGGCGGCGACGGTCATCGAGAGCGGTGCGATCATGTCCAGGCGCTGGACCACGGGCCCGCGCCGTCCGTCAGTAATGCGGTGAGGGGCACAACCGCGCCCCCAGCGAGCAGGACACTGCGCTCTGCCTCCGGGACATTCCAGCGGGGGCGAGATCGGGGGGGCAACCGTGAGTCACGGACAGCGACGTGGAAAGCGGGAACGAAGGCACCGGCTGTGGGCCCAGACCGCAGGTCTGAGCGCGTTGGCCTCGCTCGTTGCGACGCTGCCCGCGTGCGGTGTCGGCGTGGGTGAGTCGAACGCCGGAAAGCCGTCCTCGGCGCCCGTGACCATCGACGCGAGTACCCGGCCCGCGTCGAGAATCGTTGACCTGGGTGGCGGAGCGCGGGTGGTCTTCGCGGACGAACCTGTGCGCGGCAGCGAGCTCGCCGTTGCGACGTCGAACCCGCCGCCCAATCCCGAAGGTCGCCGCAGCCTCGTCACCCCGGTGAAACTGACGTTGTCCGGTGACGACCTCGGCGCCGGTGCCACCCTTGAGTTCCCCATCCCGAAGGACCTGCGATCCAGCGCGGACTCCGCCGCGGTGGGAGTCGCGACCTACGACGAGGCATCACGGCAGTGGGTGCCCGTGACCGCCGCGGTCGATCCCTCCCGGGGCCTGGTGACCGCCAGAACCACCCACTTCTCCTGGTGGCAGCCGTGGACCTGGGACTGGCCCGGGATGGGTGCCACGGTCAACCAGGCAGTCGGCCAGCTGATTGGCAAGCGTGCCGATCAGGCTGGTTGCACCGCGGCGGAGGGGCAGCCGGGCTGGGTCGCGGCACTGGTCGGCGTCAGCAACGATCCCGCGCTCGCTGTGCGGGCCTGCGCCCAGGGCCAGAACGGCATCCTTGACGTTCAGCTCGTCAACAACCGGCCCTACGGGATGGTGCTGCGGTACGGGTCCGCGGTGAAGTGGGGCTGGCACGAAGACGGAGCCACCCCGCTGGAAGCCGCGCGAAACAAGCTGATGGACGCCCTGTTGGCCGGAGGCAAGGGGCTGTACCTGCCCCCGCTTGGCCGAGCCTCCGTGGGGGTCTCGCCGATCGACGGGGGCCGGTACGTGACGTTCCCCGTCTCCGTTTCCGGCGCGACCCTGGCCGCCGACCTGATCAGCGTCGTCGCCGGTGAGCTGGTGACGGCGGCCGGCGGCCGGCTCGCGGAGCCGCTGAAGAACGCCTGCGCCAGCTACCTGAGCGAGACCGTCGCGGCCGAAACGCTGGGCAGCCCTACCAGCCTCCACGAGAAAATGATCAGTGCTGGCGAGTGCGTGGAGAAGGCATTCCTGGATGCCGTCAGCTACGGATGGCTCGACAAGCCGTCCGTTCAGAAGCTCAGCGCGACCCTGGGCGCGATCAGGAACGCCTCGCTCGTCGGCCGGTTGCTGACCGCCTACGACACCGAGTGGCGGCTGCTCGATCTGTATACCGACACGAGGCTCGTGCCGGCGGTTCCCGGGCTGGATTACGGGTTCGGCGTGCGTGCCAAGGCTTCCGAACCCGAACCCGAACCGGCAGCCGACACGACAGCCGGCGCCGACGCGGACTCGTCGGCGGGCACCGCCCCGGAGCCGTCCGCGCCTCCAGCCGCCCCGGCCCCCGCACCTGTGCCCGCACCCGCACCCGCACCCCGCGGTCTGCACATCGAGGACGTCTTCTACGGCGGCACCTGGGCCCGCGCCGAACCGGACGACGGCACCTGGCACAGCCGCGGCAGCGTCCCCGCGAACGGCCGGTACTGGTTCGCCAACGGTCTCGGCGTCGCGGTCGACTGCACGCGGCAGGCAGCCTCCTACCCCGTCCGTTTCGCCGACGGCCGTCGCGAGACCTGGTCGAACTGGGGGCACGTCACCGACGGCACCTGGGTACCGGTGGCGACCTTCCAGGAGATCAACACCGACGGCGACCTCGGCCTCCCACGCTGCTGACCGGTCGGCGTCCGACCCGCGGCCGCCTGGCGGACGGTGTCTGGCCGTTTGGATACACCGGCGAGGCACCTGCCGAGTGAGAGCGTCGCGTCGAGGTGCTGGGACGTGCCTTCCCCGGAGAGTTGACCCCGTCCTCCGGAGGAGACGATCCTTTGTCCTCGTCCGTGCCCGAACTGTCGCCGGCCCCGTCGGTGGTGTCCGGTGACGTAGACCCGCTCGCCGCCGTGCCCAGGCCCGGGGCGTCGTCTCCTGGCGTGGAGCCGCTGCTGATCCGTGCCGGGGAGCGGCTGGCCGGCCCCGGGGAGGACCTGCACACCGCGCGCGCCGAGCTCACCCTCGCCCTGGACGATGCGTTGCCGTTGCGTGTTCCGGGGTTCAACCCCGATCCGCTGACTCCGTTCGCCCGCGCCTTCGCCGGGCTGCGAGCGGACCTGGGGGACACTGCGGAGATCTGCCTGGATCTGCTGCCGGTGACCCCTGGCCAGCGTCAGGCCCGCCTCCGACGGGCGGTGCGCGCCGAGGGTGCCGGCGGGCCTGGGGGTGTGGCGGGCGGGCTGCTGCATCTCGCCGAGACGGCGGTCGGTGCGACGCTTGGTCTGGCCGACCAGGTACTGGCCGAGCTGGGTGCCGGTCCCCGTGGTGCTGGTTTCTTCAGCGGTGGCGGGCCGGGCCCGCGTGCGGTGACCGCCGCGGGCCCGTTGGAGACGGCGCAGGTGCGGGCCCGGACCCGGGCGGTGTCCGGCAAGCTGCTGTCGGCGGATCCGTTGTGGCGGATGCAGCTGCTGCTGCGGACCCGGTCGGCGATTCCCGGCCGGGCCGAGGCGCACCTGCATGTGCTGATCGGCTGCTTCCGGCAGTGGTCGGGCGACAACCAGCTCACTGTCGTCGGGACGAACCTGGGCTGGCTGCATCTGGGGGCGGACAGCCGGCCGCGTCGTGGCCGGTTCGACCGGAGGATGGACGTCGGCCGGTTCCGTCCCCGGGCCCGGTCGTGGGTGAGCACCACGGAGATCGCGGGGTTGCTCAAGCCGCCGACCCGCAGGTGTGCGGCGGGCAACGTCGAACGTGGCTTTGAGATCCCGGGGCCGCCGGCGACGTTGCCCACCTACAGCCGGGACCGCGCGGACCTGGTGCCGCTGGGCCTGGTCCGTACCGACACCGGGTGGCGTCCGGTCGGGGTGAAGGTGACCGAGACGCAGTTCACCCTGTTCTCCGGGCGGTCGGGGTGGGGCAAGACCGAGACGTCGCTGGGGCGTTTTCTGGCGCTGGTCCGCTGTGCGGGGGTCGGCGGGTTCCTGCTCGACCCGCACCGGGACGGTCTCGCGTTGGCCAAGGAGTACCTGGTCGACCAGGGGCGGCGCGTGCTCGAGCTGGACCTGTCGGTCCGCGGTTCCGACGCCCGGCAGGCGGCGTGGAATCCGCTGTCGATGGAGGGGTTCAGCGTCGACGACGTCGATGCCCGCGCCGGGGCGGTGGTGGCGGCGTTCGCCTCGGCGATGGGCTGGACGGAGACGAACACCCGCGCCCTGTCGATCATCACGATGGCGGCGCAGTCGCTGTGCGAGCTCGCGCTGCGGCTGCCGCCCGACCTGGCGCCGACGATCTTCCAGATCCCCAGCATCCTGGCGAACGAGGACTGGCGGGAGACGGTCATCCCGTATCTGTCGCCGGCGATGCGGGACTACTGGTCCACCCGGTTCCGCCGGGTCGCTGACCACGTCACCCCCGTCACGAACATCATCGACCGGATGCGGTCGAGCAAGACGATCGCCGGGGTGTTCGGGGCGAGTCGCAGCACCTACAACGTCCGCCACGCCATGGACACCGGCAAGATCGTGCTGGCCTGTCCGTCCGGTCTGGACGACAAGGACCGGCTGATCGCGAACATGCTGGTCTTCGATCTGTTCCGGGCGGCGCGGTCCCGGGCGGATATCGCCGACCCGGCGGCGCGGCGGCCGTGTCATGCGTTCATCGACGAGCTGCCGGCGATCGACGGGGGCAGCCGCGGGACGCTGGCCCGCATCCTGGAGCAGACCCGCAAGTACGGCCTGTTCCTGCATGCGGCCACCCAGCAGCCCGAGGCGTTGACCACGACGACGCTGCGGGCGTTCCTGACCAACCGGTCGCACCTGTTCTCCTCGGCGGTGATGGAGGAGTCCGCCCGGCTGCTGGCCCGGAACTGGGGTGGGACGGTCACCCCGGAGACGATCATCGGGTTGGAGCGGTACACCCACCTGGCCGGGGTCACCCTCGACGGGACGATCCACCCGCCGTTCCTGGTCCGTGGTCTGACGGTGCACCAGCTGTTCGGTGATGTGCATGCCCCGGACCGCATCGGCGAGCTCGACGCGGCGATCGATGTGAATCTGCGCCGGCGGCCGATCGCGGAGACCATCGCCGACCTCGACGGCAAGGACGACGCGATCCTGCGGGCACTGGGCTCCGCGGGTTCCGCCGGCGTCGCGGGTGGCCCCGCGGGTTCCCCGGCCGGACCGGGTGGGCAGGCCGTGGGGGGCGCGTCGAGCCGGCGGCGTGCCGTGGCGGCCGCCGTCCCGATCGATCTCAGCGGCCCCACCGCGTCGTCCCCGGTCCCGGTGGGCGAGCCCGCACACGTCGGCGAGGAGACGATCCGTCCCCTGCCGGGCCGGCGAGGGCTGTGAGGTGACGACGCAGCGGCACGACAGCCCCGCCCCGCCTGCCGTAGCGACGACCACGCCTGCCGCGCGGACCCCGCCCCCACCCTTGTCCCCGCCCACGGCGCCTCGGCCGGCGCCGTCGCTGACCGACACCGAGTCGGCGGTGCTGCTCGGCCTCTACCAGCATCGGCTGTTGACCACGGCGCAGGTCCACGCTCTGCACACCCCGACCAGCGGCATCACCTGGACCCAGTACGTGCTGCGCCGGCTGACCCTGGCCGACCTCATCGGGTACGTCCGCCAGGCCGACCGCAGCCACCGGCATGTCTGGTTCGTCACCGACCTCGGGGCGCAGCTCGCGGAGAGCACCGGCCAGGTCCGGGCCCGCCCCGCCTACCGGCCCACGCCGGCTGCCGCCGCCGGGCCGCTGCAGGCGCACACGCTGGGCTGCAACGAGATCGGTCTGGCGTTCGTGCGGGCCGCGCGTGTTCTCGGGGACGACTGCGGGCCGGGGTCGTGGCATCACGAGTGGGCCGCCCGCGTCGCGGACCGCACTCCGGGTGCTGCCCGCTGGTCGAACATGCTGGTCTCCGACCTGCTGCTGCGTTATCTGCACCGCGGTTCCGGCGGGGACCAGGCTGCTGTGCGGCTGGTCGAGTACGACCGTAACCACCGAGATCTCGACGACGTCCTCACCCAGTTGCGGGCCTATGCCCACTACCACGCCTACGTTCCCGGCGGCGGCAGCCGACCGCTGTGGCAGCGGGACCACGGGCCGGTCTTCCCCCGTGTCCTGCTCGTCCTGGACCGGGGCAGCCCCGCGGCGCTGGCCACCCGCCGCCGGTCGCTGACGTGGATGTGCCAGCAGGACCCGCTGCTGACCCGGCACGCCGCCGCTCTCGGGCTGCTCGCCACCACCCTGGACGACCTTGTCGCCCACGGCCCGTGGGCGCCGGTGTTCTGGCCGCTCACCGGCGATGTGGTCGAGACCCCGGTGACCTGGACCGGGCAGCCTGAACCACCCGACTCCGCACGGCAGGTGGGGCGCGGATGACGACGACGGTTGGGGACACCGCCGGCGCCCCCGCGCCGGGCGCTGCGCCCGCGGGCGCGGGCACCGGTGCGGGAATGTCACCGGGGCCCGTCGAGCTGGCCCGGCGGCTGGCCAGCTCCCCCCGGCTGCGGCACCGCCGCTACGAGATGCTGCCGCTGCGCGGCGCCGGGGCGGTCTTCACCGAGGTGCAGGGCCGCACCCCCGGGGACGCCACCACACCGGCGGCGCTGGCCGACCTCATCTCCTCCATCTCCACGGTGGGGGTACTGCAGCCCGTCCTCGTCGAGGAACGCGCCGCGCCGCCCGGCCCACCGGCCCGGCTGCTGGTCACCGGGGAACGGCGGCTGCGGGCGGCCCGCTGGGGCGCGGTCCATCTGCCGGACAACCCGCACTTCGCCGAGATTCCCGCCGTGGTCTGCCCCGGGCCGCTGTCGGAGGAGGAACGGCGGGTCTGGCAGCTGGTGGAGAACCTCGCCCGGGAGGACCTGCGGCCCGGGGAGCTGGCGGCGGCGCTGCTGTTCGAACGGTGCGCGGTGCTGATCCCGCGTCTGCTGGCCGCGGGCCGGCCGGTGCCCCGGGAGGTCCTCACCCTCGACGATCCCGTCGCGCGCTGGCGGGCGCTGGAACGTATCCGGGACGGTGACGTCGGCGTCGGTGCGCCCTGGGGGGAGGTGCTGGCGCGGCTGGGTCTGCAGCTGTCCGAACGGCGGGCCCGTCAGCTGCACGCCGCGCTGGCCGCCCTGCCCCCTGACGTCAGCGAACAGATGGACGAGGCCGGGGTCACGTTGGCGACCCGGCTGCGGTTCGCCGCGTTGAACCGGGGCCGGGCGCATGCCGCCGACGAGATCTGGTCCGCAGTGCGGGCCGCGGGCCGCACCGACCTGCTGCCCGGGGCGCTGATCCAACGCCAGGCAGTTCCCGATCTTGACGCTGCCGGTGCTGTCGAGCGGGCTGCGGCGGTCCGCGCCGCCGGTAATGCCGCCCGGGCCGCCGCCCTCACCCGCCCCAGCCCCGCCCCGGTGGGCTGCGCCCAACCGCGACCCGCCTCCGGGGCCGGGATGGCGCCGGTGGTGACGCCATCCGCGAGGCCGGAGCCCGGAGCCGCCAGTGTCGAGACCGTCGGTGTCGAGGCCGATGGTGGCGAGGGTGGCCCGCTGCCAGACGATCCCGCCCCCGCCCTCAGGCCGGCAGTGGACGCCCAGGTGCGTGTCGACCTGCCGGTGCCTGCCGACCAGGCGGAACCCGCCGGCCGGCCGGTGTCCGCCGACCAGGCGGGGGCTGCCCGCGCAGCTCTCAGTGAGATCTGCGCTGCGCTGCGGGCCGGGCGGGCCGTGGCGCGCTACGACGCCGGCTCGCTGCGTCTGCTGGCCACAGAACTCCTGCGCCTGCTGGGAACCGACCCGGGCGCCACCGCCAGAAAGGCGTAGCTGTGACCCTGCCCCGCTCGCTGCCGCTGCTCACTCCCGCCGCCGGCTGCCACTGCCCCACCTGTCCGTTCTTCACCCACAACCCGGCCGCGGCCGAACCGATCTGCGGGGGCAGCAACAGCGACTGCTCCTACTGCGGCTGCGCCCGTACCGAAGCCCGGGCCGTCCCCGGTGACCGGACGGTGGCCTGCCACACCTGCCCGATCCGCTGCGGCAGCCGCACCGACATCGCCGCCTGGATGGCCGACGTCGGGGGCACCCTCACCTTCGACGACATCGTGATCAGCGGACAACTGCCGTCCGGCCTGCCGCGGTACATCCCGCAGGTCGACGGCTCGGCCATCGCCGACTTCGACGCCGAGCTGGCCTGGCCCGCCTACGCGGTGGGGCTGCGGCGGGTGTTCAGCCCCGACACGTTCACCGTCTACCCGAAGTTCGCCGCCGCCAGCGGTGCGCATGACGCGCTCGGGCTGCGTCCCGGTCAGCGGGCCGTCCTCGTCGGCTACGGCACCGATCCGCTGGTGGAGGCGTTCTGGTCCCGGCGTCGCGTCGCCCGCCTCGTCGAACAGATCGCCGCCCAGCGCTGGGACCTGGTGCTGGCCCCGAACTACAGCCTGTACCAGAACCAGCCCCGCACCGAACATCTGATCAACTTCCGGCGCAATCTGATGATCGCCGCCGAGTTCGGTGCCGCCGGGGTCACCGCCGCCCCGAACCTGTACTGGATGCGGCTGGAGGACCTCGACCGCTATCTGGGCTGGCTCGCCGACGTCACACCCCCGGCGGTCGCGATCAACCTGCAGACGTTCCGGCAGGCGTCGAGCTGGGAGACCTACGCGCTGCCCGGCCTGGCCTATCTGGCCGCGGCCCTGCCCCCATCACTGCCAGTGATCCTCACCGGTACCAGCCGCGTCGACCGCATCACCACCCTGGCGGGGCTGTTCGGCGACCGGCTGATCCTGGTCAGCCAGAACGCGGCGCAGTACGCGCTGCACGGCGCGGTGATGACCGCCCAGGGCCGTGTCGACGTGCACGCTCGGGCCGCGGACTGCTTCGCGCACAGCACGCGGTTCCTCGCCTCTCTGCTGCCCACCCCGAACCCGTGAGCAGGCCGGTGGGGCCGGCGGCTGGTGGGGGTCGCCTGTTCGTCCTGCTGGCCTGGACCGCGCCGGTGGGGGCGGCTCTGACCCCGGTGGGGGTGCTCGGCGTCGACGGTGAACGCTGGCGGGTGTCGTGGCTGCCCGTGGTCGGTACCGACCACGGGCGGATCTGGCGTGACCGGCTGGCGGGCCGTGCCACAGCACCCGACGGCGCGCTGCTGTCGGCGTGGATGTCGAGCACCACCGCCAGCCTGGTGGAGCTGCCCGCACCGTCCGCACCGTCCGGGACGTCGGACCTGTCGAGGGCGGTCGAGGCGGCCGTCGACGAGCTGCTCGTCCCACCCGATCCTCCGGCCGGAGGGCAGGGGGCCGGTGGGCAGTGACGGTAAGGCCGCCCACCAGGCCTACGCGCTGACCCCCACCCTCGGCACGGCGGACGTCGCCCCCGCCCCCGCCGTGGACGTGGCCGGGGTGGACGACGACGCGGTCGCCGCCGCGGCGGTCCGCGACATCCTCGCCACCGCCCAGGACATCGCCGCCGGTGCGCCGGCGACGGAGGAGGACCTGGCCGCCCAGTACGCCCTGTTCGCCGCCGCGATCCACGCCGCCCAGCAGCAGGCCGCCGCCGAGGAGGCGGCCGGGGCGACCCTCACCGCGGTGCACGCCGAGATCGCCGCGGTCGCCGGGGACTACCTGACCGGCCTCGACGAGAGCCAGCTGCAGGCCCTCGCCGCGCTGCACGGCTTCGACCATCCCGCCCTGGTCGGACTGACCAGCGCCACCTCGCCCCTGGCGTACTGGCTCAACCCCGCCTACCCCGACGACGCACCCGGCAAGGCGGCGATCCAGGCCAAGGCGCTGGAACGGTTCGCCGAACTCGCCGCCGGCGGGTCGGTCGCCGGGATGACGCTGGCCGACCTGCAGGCCCTGGAAGCAGCCGCCTCCCCACCGGCCGGAGGGCCGCCGACCGGGACCGGGGCCTGGGATGCAACCCCGGAACAGGTCGCGGCCGCCCACGTCGCACTCGACCAGGCTGTCGCCGCCTTCACCGCCACCGCCGAGGGGGGCGGCGAGGCCGCGACGGCCGCCTTCGGCGCCATGATCGACGCGGAGAACCGGCTGGCGTCGGCGACCTGCCCGCAGGCCGCCGACGCGCTCGCTCTCGCCCAGGCCGCCGCCCGCCACCAGGTCGACGAGGCGATCGCGGCCACGTTCACCACCGCCGCCGGCAGCGCCCTGGTGGGCCCGCTGGTCACCCAGGCCCACGCCGAGGGACGTCTCACCGGCGCCGAGGCGACGCTGCTCGACCCCGCCCAGCAGCTCGGGCTGCTGCGCGCCTCGACCCCGGCCGGGCTGCGGGCCGTCGTCCACGACATCGCCGCGCACCGGGCCGTCCAGCTCGCCGAGGCGCAGACGCTGCACACGCAGATCGCCCAGCATGTCGCCGCAGCCCCCGACCTGCCCCCGGGGACGTCCCCGGAGCTGAACCTGGACGCCACCCCCGGCGCGCTCGTCGCCTTCGCGCAGACGGCGGGCCGCATGTACGCCGTCGACGCGGACATCGCCGGGTGGAAGGACCACGCACACGGGGCGGGGGAAGGGCTGCTGGCCGCGCACACCGCGGCCGTGGCCGCCACACCCGACGTCGTCGCGCTGACCGCCCAGTTCGGCACCTGGCAGAAGCCGGTGCCCCTGGCCACGTTGCAGGCCGCCGCCGGTGAGCTCGGTCTGCAGCAGGCCGAGGCGGCGAGTCGGATGCAGGCCCGGGCCTACCTCGTCTCCCACTGGGCTGGCACAGCCGCGTGGAAGGACGCCGTCCAGGCCCAGATCCAGGCCCAGGTCACACCCGGCCCGGCGCCGCCCGCACCCTCATCCGCCCCCCCGGCCCCGGCCCCGGCCGCGGCGGCTGTGGCCGCACCGGGCGGTACAGCACCAGGTAACGCGACACCGGGCGCTCCTGCGACACCGGGCGGTCCTGCGACATCGGGCGGTGCGGTGCCAGGGGGTGCGGCGGCGTCCACACCGGCGCCGCACGGCTTCACCGCCAAGAAGCAGGCGCTCGTCGACGCGCTCAAGCATCACCAGGCCTCCCACGGGGCGATCCCGGCCCGCCATCCCGACAGCGAGGTCGCCGGTTGGACGTGGACCCCGGGCCCGCACCTGAACCTGGGTGGTGCACACACCAAAGCGGTCTACACCGCCCCCGGCGGCGGGTCGTGGATGTTCAAACCGGACTCCTCCGGCGGTGCCCGCGCCGCCGCCGAAGCCGAGGCCTCCGGAGTCCTGCACGCCGTCGGGATCCCCACCGTTCCCGTGCACCGGGTCACGATCGGCGGGCAGACCGGTGCCGTCCAGCCGCTGCTGCCCGGTGCGACCACCCTCAGCGCCAACCCGGCGAGCTGGTCGCAGGCCGACGTCGACGCCATCGTCCGTAACCACGTCGCGTCCTGGGCGGTGGGCGACCACGACGGCACCGCCGCCAACCACCTGCGGACCGCCGGCGGCGGGCTGGTGCCCGTCGACCGAGGCCAGGCCTTCAAGTTCTACGGCCAGGACCGGCTCGCCGGCGACTACCAGCCCAACTCCGCCTTCGGGGACACCGTCAGCAGCCAGGCCTACCGGGCGGCGAAGAAGAACACCCTGGCGGCCGGTGTCCGGATCCGTCCCGAAGCAGCCCTGGCGACGATCGCGGCGTTCGAGTCGATCGGTGAGGGCCAGTACCGGGCGATGCTGCACCGCACCGCCCACGAGGGCGCCGCGGGCGGTGTCACCTGGGCGGAGCCGATGCGTCAGCGGGCCGCGGCCCGGCTGAAGGTCCCCGCGGCCGCGGTGAGCACCGCGGCCGTCGCCGAGGAGTTCCTCCGCGAGGCGGTCACCCGCAAACAGCGGCTGCGCACGGACTTCGCGGACTTCTTCGCCGCCGAAGGCATCCCCGGCGGCCACGTCCTACGGCACGGGTAGGGCCGCGGTCGATGGGCTCCGACGGCAAGACCGCCCACCAGTACCACACGATCGGCCCGACGCTGCTCGACGAACAGGCCCCGCCTGCCGTCCTGGCGGGACCCTTATCCCCCACGGATGCCGGAGCAGGGGGTCAGGCCGTGGAGACGGCTGCCGCGGGTGGACCCGCCGGCGAGCCTGCTCCCCCTGCGCAGCCTGCCCCCGACCTGCCGGTGCCCTCCGCCATGCCCGAGGCCAGTACCGCCACCGATCCGCCCGCCACCACCCTGTCCGGTGCCGGCCCGGCGGAGTTTCCGGCGGAGACCACGCCCGCGGGCGCCACCCCCGCCGACACCCAGCCCGCCGACGCCGTGCCTGCCGGGGACGAGCCGCTCACTCCGATCCCCGAGATGATTCCCCGCGGTGATCCGCTCGGCGTGCCGCTGCTGGTCGGCGGCGCCGACCTCGACGACTCCCAGGCCACCCTGCTCGCCTACGACAGCCCGCAGGGCCCCCGCGAAGTCCTCGTCGCCACCGTCACCCCCGACGCCGAAGCGAAACTGCTCGACGCCCTCACCTCCACCCCGATGATCGAGATCCACACCGAGGAGCAGACCAGTACCCGGCTGGCCCTCGACACCGACGGGCACCTCTTCGAACAGCTCGCCACAGTCGCCAAGAGCATCAACCATCACGCCACCGCCGGTGACGACATCCCCGCTCACACCTACGCCAACTTCGCCACGGTCGCGGCGCAGCTCGACGCACTCACCGACGCCGACACCGACGCCGGCCACGCCGAGATGCTCGAGCACTACCGCGCCCACGCCGCAGCGATCGAGGCCAGCCTGCACGGTGGGGGCGGCAAGGTCCCCCACGTCACTGCGTTCGAACAGGTCGGCAGCCGGACGGTCACCCGTCTCGTCCCCGACCCCGACGCCCTCGACCCCGGACCCACCGTCACGGTGCGCCCGGCCACCCGTCCCGCGGTCGTCCTCGACAGCGACGGGGTCGCCCACTGGAACGGCGCGGACCGCACCCCCGCGGAGCAGGGCCAGGAGTACGCCCTCGACCTCGGCGACGGCTACACGGCCGTCTACCGACCCCACGCCACCACCCACGACCTGACCGACCTGCCACAGCATTCCCAACGCGGCCGCCTGGAGATCGTCGCGCCGCCCGGGAACGGGCACGGCACCGACCTCGTCGACAAGCTGGGTGACCTTCAGCTGGTGAACCGGACGATGACCGCCGCCGAGGGGGAATGGTCCTACCTGCGCCGGCAGGTCTGGGCCCAGGACCTGGACGCACACCCCGCGGTGGTCCAGGCACTGCACACCGCCGGTGACCTGGACGACGCCACCGAACACCTCCTGTTCGCCGAACGCGCCCCCCAGGCGATGGGCCTGGACGAACGCGGGCTGCGAACCTTCGCCCGGTCGCTGCGCCTGGACGCCGAAACCCGGGCGCTGCCCGCCAAAATCGGGGTGCTGCGCGACGCGGTCGCCCAGGCCACCGGCCACACCGGCGGCGCCGCGCTCGCCGCCAGCCCCGGCTACGACCCGCACCCCCGGCACAGCGGACGCGGCTGGCTGCGCTGGGATCGGTTCGACGTCGCCGCCGACCCCGCCGCCGTGCGCGCGCGGTTCGGTGGCCGCGGGCTCATGCACGAGATCGGCAGCGGAAACCTGCACGCGATCATCCGCAGTGGGGTGCTCGCCTCCACCGAACGGCGCCGGCTGATGGGGGTCACCACCGGCGTCGGTCTGAGCGAGACCGCCGACCTGAACTCCGGTGGCGCGAACTCGGTGTTCCTGCGGGTCGCGGAGACACCGGCCTCCGGCCCGGTGTTGTTCTGGGAAGATCCGTCGGTTCTGCTACGTCGCGCCGACGTGTACGCCTACCCGCTGGACAACTTCGGGGCGGAGGACCGTCACGAGGGCTACACCCGCAGCCCCGCGACCATGGCCACGTTCCAGCACTCGAGCAACGAGGTGATGATCCGCAACGGGTTGGACCTGCTCGGCGCCGAGGCACCCAGCATGATCCGCTGCACGACGGCCGCGCAGCGCACTCAGATCCTGTCCCTGCTCCGGGACCGAAAGATCGAGAAACTGGGTGGGCGGCTGGTGGAACAGGTCGTCGTTCTCTGACCACGCACCACACCACGATGGGAGGGCTCTGTGGCCGACGAGCCGGCATGGCTGACGGTGCTTCGTTCTCTGGTGGCTGGGCAGCACACGCCCACCGGGGAGGTCCTCGACGCCGGCGCGGAAATGCTCGTGTTCAACGACCCCGACGGCCCGGCGGTGTTCCAGGCCCCGCTCGCACGGATGCTGCGTCCCGTGCCCGAGGAACCTGGAATGGTCTGGATCCGTCCCGTCGTCGGCGGCTACCGACCCGTCCACCGCAGCTCGCAGGACCCGTACTACGCGTTCAACCTGTCCACCGCCCGCCGCCGAGGGCTGGCAGTCGCCCACGGTGAGGTCCTGCCCGCCGACGGAGACGGGCAGCCGAGCAGTGTGCGGCTGGCGCTGCATGGTGGTCAGACGGCGCTGGTACGTCCCGCGTCGGGGGAGATGCTGGAGGAGCTGCAGCGCTGGGACACCTTCACGCTGCTGGTCCTGCCGTCGGAGACCCTGGCCGACCTGGCCAGGCTTTCCGAGGACAGCTGGCACGGCCCTTACGCCTGACAGCGCCCGTCCCCCAGGCACCCTCCGCCCCCGCAGGGCGCTGCA
Organism: Parafrankia sp. FMc2; assembly: GCF_041008525.1. Classification (NCBI taxonomy): domain Bacteria; kingdom Bacillati; phylum Actinomycetota; class Actinomycetes; order Frankiales; family Frankiaceae; genus Parafrankia; species Parafrankia sp. FMc2. Next base: position 17,546 of record NZ_JBFLUG010000136.1, read on the forward strand.
GCCGCACGTCGCGCATCATCGGTCACTTTCCGTATTGACCTTCACCGATTTTGTGGGGATTATGTCACTATCCCCACTGAAAGGTGGACGAGCATGGTCACCGCGGCCTGCCCCCAGGGCGATCCCTTCCACACCGACTCCCTCGACGCGCTGTACAAGCATCTGCGCACCGCCCACGGGCACGGCCGCGTCGATGCCGCCCTCGCGGCCCAGCGGGCCATGACACGGGCAAAGGCACACGCCAAGCGGATGACCGGCCTGGAGACGGTCCTGCTGGAGATGTTCGGCGCCGACGCCGCCGTCCGCTCCGAGGAACTCACGACCGCCCTGCGCCGCCAGGGCATCCGCCTCAGCGTCAAGGTCGACGGCGCCATCTGGACCTGACCTGGCCTGACCAGAACCGCCCGGCACCCGACACCCGAGACGACCCGAAGGACCGACGATGACGACCCCGCTCTCCCGCGTCCACGGCGCACTGCTCGGCCTGGCCGCCGGCGACGCCCTCGGCGCCACCCTGGAGTTCCTGACCCCCACCCAGATCCAGCACCGCCACGGCGTCCACACCGAGATCACCGGCGGTGGCCCGTTCGACTGGCGCCCCGGGCAGGGCACCGACGACACCGACCTGACCATCGCCGTCGCCCGCGCCTACACCGGCACCGGCGGCTACCAGCTCACCGCGGTCGCCGACCACTTCCTGCGCTGGTACCACGGCCGGCCCCGCGACATCGGCGCCATGACCGCCGCATCCCTGCGCCGCCTCGCCGCCGGGCAGGAACCGCTGGCCGCGGGTGCCGCGGCCACCGCCGCGGCGGGCGGAGGCGGCGCCGGCAACGGCAGCCTGATGCGCGCCCTGCCCACCGGGCTCGCCCGCGCCCACCCCGACCCGTGCGCCCGCGAGGCCGCCGAGATCAGCGCCGTCACCCACGCCGACCCCCGCTGCGTGCACGCCTGCGTCGCCTACACCGCGATCGTCTCCGCGCTCGTCGACGGCCTCGCCGGCGCCCTGGTCGACGTCTGGCTCATCTACCCATCTCCGACCCCAC
>NZ_JBFLUG010000137.1:0-18543 GCF_041008525.1 Parafrankia sp. FMc2
CGCAGCGCTAGACTTGAATAAGCGACAGGGTGCAGCCGGGTGCGATGAACAGCCTCAACCCGTACCGTGAGGTGGCGACGGCCGGCCGTTGGACCCAGCAGAACAGCAAGCTGGTGAAGGTCACCCTCGGGGCGGGTGCGGGAGCCGGCTCCGGCTCGTCCGCGACCTCACCGCCGTAGCTGCGGATGAGCTCCGCCAGCCCGCCCTTGAAACCCTGGCCGACCGCCGCGACCCGCCAGACGCCCTTGCGGTAGACGTCGCCGATCATGACCGCGCGCTCGTCGGAGAAGTCGGCGCCGGTGAAGGCGTAGCGGAGCACCTCGGTACCGCCGGCCACGATCCGGAAGTACCCGGAGGCGATCTGTGCCGCGCTGCCCGCACCGTCGAGCGCGGCGCAGAACGACAGCTTGTGCACCGAGTCTGGCACCTTGTCCAGCGTCAACCGGAACGACTGGGTGTCACCGGCCTGCGTGCCGAGCAGCTGGATGGACGACTCGGGTGACTGCGGCTGGTTGAAGAAGACGAAGTACCGGTCGTCGGAGAGCCGGCCGGCGCCATCCAGGCCGAAGCAGGAGACGTCCCAGTCGCCCGGCGCCGTGATCTGGATCCCGATGTACAGATCGGTGCCAGCGGTGATCGCCGACAGCGGGGACTTCTGCCCTCGACTGAACTGCGTTGCCACCGCTCTCCCCTCCGTCGGTGCGTCGCCGCGGGAGCGGACCCACGCCGGAGTCCCACCGAACCCCACGGACCGGATGTCCGGAAAACTAGCAGCCCGGCCCGCATCTGACAGGACGTGGATCCTACCGAGCACCTGTCGGACCTCGGACATCACGATCCGCGCCGCCCCGTCTCCCCTCGCCGTCGGCGCGGCGGTGGCGTTGACTGGATGCCATGCGCTACGTGGAAGCCGTCTCCACTACCAAGAAGATCTCCAGAATCGGCCTGGGGACCTGGCAGTTCGGCTCGCGGGAATGGGGCTACGGGCCGTCCTACGCGGGCACGGACGCCGCGCTGATCGTCCGCCGTGCCCTCGAGCTCGGTGTCACCCTGTTCGACACGGCCGAGATGTACGCGTTCGGCCGCAGTGAGCGCATTCTCGGTGCGGCGCTCGCCGACGCGCCGGTGCCCACCGAGGCCGCGTTCATCGCCACCAAGATCTTCCCGGTGCTGCCGCTGGCACCGGTCGTCGAGCAGCGCGCCGTCGCCAGCGCGAACCGGCTCGGCGTGCGGACCATCGACCTCTACCAGGTCCACCAGCCCAATCCACTCGTCCGGGACGGCACCACGATGCGCGGGATGGCCTCACTGCGCCGGGTCGGCCTCGTCGACGAGGTCGGGGTGAGCAACTACTCACTGGACCGCTGGCGCGCCGCCGAGGAGGCACTCGGCGGCCGGGTGCTGTCCAACCAGGTCCAGTACAGCCTGATCCGCCGCCAGGCCGACCGCGACCTCATCCCGTTCGCACGGCGGGAGGGCCGTCTGATCATCGCCTACAGCCCGCTGGCGCAGGGTCTGCTGTCGGGGCGCTACGACGTGACGACACGCCCGCGCGGGGCGGTGCGGGCCACGAACCCGCTGTTCCTCACCGAGAACCTCGCCCGGCTCACCCCGCTGCTCGACGTGCTGCGCGACGTCGGGTCCGCGCACGACGCGACGCCCGCCCAGATCGCCCTCGCCTGGGCGGTGCACCACCCACAGGTCGTCGCGATCCCGGGTGCGTCGAGTGTCGCGCAGATGGAGAGCAACGCCGCGGCCGCCGACATCATTCTCACCGACGCCGAGTACGACGCGCTGACCACCGCGGCGGACAGCTTCGCCCCGCTGACCGGCCCGTCCTCCTGGGCCGCACTGGCGGCGGAACGGGTCGGCCGCTCCTGACCTCGGTCCCCGAGAGATGTCAGCGGCAAGAAGCCCAGCGGTGCCGCCCGGCCGGGCGGCACCGCTGGGCTTCGTCCCTCGTATCAGTCCCGGGTGAGAAAACCGCGTCCATCGTCCCCGGCGGGTCCCGTGTTCGGTTCCGGACACGGTAATCCCCGAGCACCGGGGCTGGTTCCGGGTCAGAAGGTGGTGCGGTCCTCGAGGTCTCCCGCGTCGTGGCCGGCTTCGCCGGAGAGGATGTGGAAGGGCGGGCAGACGCCGGTGGAGTGGTGGGCCGCGGCTTCCAGAGCCTTGCGGACCCGCTCCTCGGGCTCCTCGCCGACCGTGCTGTGCAGTGAGCCGCGGGCGTACTCCTCACCGCAGCCGGCCGCGTCGTAGTTGTCGACGGTGCGGCCGATCTGGTAGTCGGAGTCGATCCGGTACAGCTGCCCCCGGATGCCGACCAGGAACTGCCCGCCGGACTCGTTGCCGGCGTCGTTGCGGGCGAAGCCGCCGTCGCGCAGGCAGTCGCGGACGACCGAGACGAACTCGGTGGCCATGAAGCGGTCGAGATCCCAGGTGTGCGGGACGGGCGGGACGAGGCTGTACCGCAGCAGCTGGCCCATGCGGAACGAGTCCGTGAAGCCCATGATGAACTCGCCGTTGCGAAACACCTTCGTATCCGCACGGACCGTGATCGACCAGCCGGCGACGCCAGCGCTGTCTCCCCCGATCACGACCCGGCCGTCGTGCTCCACACCGACGATGCAGGTCACGGTTCAGATGCTATCGGGTGGTTCGGAGGCCCGGACGGCGCCCGCCGCCGCATCCTCCGCTGGGCGTACGGAACCCGTCCGATGACGGTTTTCGCGGCCGGGACGCAGCCGGCCCGACGATCACCGGACGGTTACCGGGCGATCGCCCTGCGATCAGCGGGCGGCGGCGACGCCGGGCAGGATCACCCGGTGGGAGCCGGTGTAGAGGTTCATCGACGAGCCCCGGACGAAGCCGGCGAGGGTCATCCCGCTCTCCTCGGCGAGGTCGACCGCGAGCGCGGACGGCGCCGACACCGCGGCGAGCACGGGGATCCCGGCGAGCAGCGCCTTCTGCACCAGTTCGAAGGACGCGCGCCCGCTGACCAGCAGCACGTGGCCGCGCAGCGGCACCATCCCCGCCCGCGCGGCCCACCCGACGACCTTGTCGACCGCGTTGTGCCGGCCGACGTCCTCACGGACAGCCAGGACGCCGCCGTCGGGGTCGGCGAGCGCCGCCGCGTGCAGGCCACCGGTGGTGGCGAACAGGCGCTGGGCGCGGCGCAGCCGCCCGGGCAGGTCGGCGAGCACCTCGGCAGTGATCCGCAGCGGGTCGTCGCGGATGTCGTAGCGCCCGCGCAGCCGCACCGCGTCGATGCTGGCGCGGCCGCACACGCCGCACGAGCTGGTGGTGTAGAAGTTGCGGCGCAGGTCGACGTCGGGCTCGGGCACCCCCGCGGCGAGCGTCACGTCGAGCACGTTGTAGGTGAGCCGGCCCTCCTCGTCGACGGAGCCCTCGGGGCCGGCGCAGTAGCGCATGCCCGCGATGTCGGCGGCGGTGCAGATCAGGCCCTCGCCGAGCAGGAAGCCGACCGCGAGATCCATGTCGTCGCCCGGGGTCCGCATCGTGACGGCCAGGGGCTGGCCGCCGACGCGGATCTCCAGCGGTTCCTCCCCGACCACCGTGTCCGGCCGCAGGACCGGCTCCGCGCCCAGAGTCACCCGCATGACCCGACGTCGCGTGCTTGCTCGCCCCATAGGGTCACCGTCCCCCAGGTGGGTCGCGAAATCCATCATGTCGAGCCTTCGACGCGGTCGTTCCGCGCCGGTCGCTCGGGTATATCAGGACGAATGGCAGGAAAGCGCCCGGCGGGGCCTGACCAGCCGACCCACCCGCCGGTGGACCAGCCGACCGACCAGCCGAGCCGTCGGCGCGCCGGGATGCGGAGACGCGGTGTCTGGTCGCTGACGCATCGACCCTGGACAGCGTCCACCTGCTAGAGCTATGTGAAAGCCACGGACTCGACGACGAGGGGACGAAAACGCCATGGGTATGAAGCGCTTCATGTCACGGCTCGGAGTGGGCGCCGCCGAGGTGGAGACGGTGCTGGACCGCCCGGAGACCCTGCCGGGCGCGGTGGTGACCGGCCAGACCACGATCACCGGTGGGAAGGTCGACCAGGAGATCGAGAAGATCCTGGTCGCGCTGGAGGCGACGGTCGAGGTCGAGACGGAGGACTCCACCTGGTACGAGCAGGTGACCTTCGGGTCCCAGCAGATCGGCGGCGGCTTCGTGATCCGCGCCGGTGAGCAGCAGTCCGGCCGCTTCGAGCTGGCGGTGCCGTGGCAGACGCCGATCACCGATGTCGGCGGCTGGCACCTGCACGGCATGAAGATCGGTGTGCGCACGACGCTGTCGATCCCCGGCGCGCTGGACCCGGGCGATCTCGACCCGGTGAACGTGCACCCGCTGCCCGTGCAGGAGGCGGTTCTCGCCGCGCTCGGCGACCTGGGTTTCCAGTTCCGGTCGGCGGACGTCGAGAAGGGCCGGCTGCACGGCTCGGAGCTGCCCTTCTATCAGGAGATCGAGCTGGCGCCCTCCGGTGAGTACGCCCGCCGGATCAAGGAGCTGGAGGTCACCTTCCTGGTGGACGGCGCCGGCATGGACATCGTCCTCGAGGCGGACCGCCGCGGTGGGCTGCTCCACTCCGGCGGCGACCAGCTCAGCCGGTTCCGGGTGGGCCACCACGACACCGACCGCCGGGCCCTCGCCGGGGCGCTGCACGAGCAGCTGCAGGCCCTCGGCGCCCGCCGCGGCTGGTTCTGAGGCGTCCCGGCGCCCGTACCCCGCGCCCGGCCCACCCCGACCCGGCCCGGCCCGGACGGCGACCTCCGTCAGCCGGCGCCGCCGGGCACGGGGTGGCGGATGACCACGTCGCCGCTCCCGGTCCTGGCCCGCAGATGACGGGCCGCCGCCGGGTCGGTGGGCACTCCGATCCGGGAGCTGCCCGAGCCGGTGTGGACGTCCGTCGCGTACGGCGCGCCGCCGGCCGGCAGAACGATCTCCACGTTCCCCGACCCGGTGCGGACGGCGACGCCCTCGGGGGCCTGGTCGAGCTCGACCCGCACGTCGCCGGAGCCGGTGGACGCCTCGATCCGACCGGCGGTGACACGCCGGGCATGGACGTCACCGGACCCGGTGGACACCGTGAGGGCGGTTCGGGCTCCGTCGACCCGTACCGAGCCGGAGCCGGTGTGCAGCGTCGCGGCGGCGGCGAGGCCCGTCGCCGTGATCGTGCCGGAGCCCGTCCGGGCGGACACCGGGATGCCCGGCGGCACCCGCAGGTCGAGCGACCCCCGACAGGACCAGAGCGAGAAGTCGCAGGACGTGTTGACGAACAGGACTCCGCCCCGGACCACGCTCGACAGCCGTGGGACCGTGACGGACCCGGAGAGCCGACCCTCGACGGTCACCGCGCCGCCGGGGGTGCCGGTGAGCCGGATCCCGCCGGAGCCCGTCTGCACCTGGATCCGTTCGACGCCGGCGGTGACGCTGTACCGCTCGACCTGCTGCACGGTGCCGGACGTCCAGTCGACGAGCTGCAGGCCGGCCAGCCCCGTCGCGGCGGCGGCGAGCACCGCGCCGGCGGCGAGCGCGGCGATCCGGCCCCGGCCGTGCCTCGCCCTCATCGTCGTCCCTCCGCTCATCTGCCTGCTCCGGTCATCTGCCCGCTCCGGTCATCTGCCCACTCCGGGCGTCGCCCACGGCAGCTCCATCCGCAGCGTGGTCCCGCCGCCAGGCGGGCTGACGAGGACGATGTCGCCGTCGACGGCGCGGGCGCGGTCGCGCAGGCCGGCGATGCCCGTCCCGGCGTCCTCGCGGGCGCCGCCGCGGCCGTCGTCGGCGACCTCCACCGCCAGCCGGTCGCCGGCGGGGCGCACCCCGACCCGGACCTGGGTGGCCTGTGCGTGGTGCGCGACGTTGGTCAGCGCCTCGGCGACGAAGAAGTACGCGACGGACTCGGTGGCGATGTCCAGCCGCCGGCCGATCTCGATGTCGAGCGTGACCGGCACCGGGGAGCGGGCGGCGAGACCGGACAGCGCCGCGTCGAGGCCGCGGTCGGTGAGCACTGATGGATGGATCCCGCGGGCCAGGTCACGCAGCTCGACCAGCGCCCGCTTGGCCTCGGTGTGTGCCTCGGCGACCAGGCCGCGGGCACCCTCCGGATCGTCGGTGAACCGCTCCTGGGCTCGCCCCAGGGTCATCGCGACCGAGACCAGGCGGGCCTGCGCGCCGTCATGCAGGTCGCGTTCGATGCGCCGGCGTTCGGCGGTGGCCGCGGCGACCATGCCGGCGCGGCTCGCCTCCAGGTCGTCCACCCGGGCCTGCAGGTCGGGCTCGACCGACGGGGACAGCACCAGCCGGGCGACCGCGAAGTGGGCCACGGCCACTCCACGGGCGACCCACGGGGCCGCGAGCAGGGCGACGATCCCGATCACCAGGTGGAGCGCCAGCGACCCCGGGTAGCCGAGGTCCAGGCCGAGGAAGCGGCCGGAGTCGGCCAGCCCGTGCCCGTACAGCGGGAACAGCGTGAACGACAGGCCGGCGCCCCAGACCACGAACACCAGCCAGGCCCCGAGCCACCCGAACAGCGGCAGCACCACCAGTGCGTACAGCACCTCCAGCCAGGCCGCCGGGCTGGTCAGCCGCAGCACGGCCCGGCCGAGTCGGCCGGGCACGAGGTCCGGGGGTGTCCCGGGGGGCACCGATCCCGCCCGCGGGCGCAGCCACAGCCGCCAGCCCAGCACCGCCGTGAACCGCCAGGCGTCGACCAGGGCGCTGGTCCGGGCGGCCACCAGGCAGAACCACAGCAGCGGCAGGCCGAACAGGGCCACGAAGAGCAACGGCACTCCGACGACCAGGCTGACCAGCACCACGACGAACGCCACCGTCGCGACCACCGCGGTCTGGGCAACGAAGATCGTCGCCATCCACGTCTGCGGCCCGTAGGCCGATCGGGCCAGGCGCCGGACCACTCCAGGGACCCGCACCCCGCCTCACCTCCCGCCGCGTCCGCCACCGGTCGGGCATCCCGCGCCCGGCCGGCGTGTCGTACGGCCCATGACCGGCCGTTGACGCGACGGTAAATCACGCGGACCGGGCGCCACGACCGAGCTGGCTGGTCGGTTTGCCCTGGGGCTAGCCATACCTCGGCGCCCCGCAGGACGCCGGCCGGGCGGATCAACGGCAGCGGAGGAGGATCAGCAGCAGGTCAGAGACGGCGGATCAGAGACGGCGGGAGCGGATCAGAGACGGCGGGAGAAGTGGAAGGCCGGGATCGTGAAGCCGCTGCGCAGCAGGAGCCGGTGGGCGTCGTGCAGATGGGTGCCGGAGTCGAGGTGGATCTGGGCGCAGCCCAGGCGCCGGGCCTCGCGTTCGAGCCAGGCCAGCAGCCGGGTGGCGTGCCCCCGGCCGCGCATGTTCGGCATCGTGGTGAGGTCGTCCACGAGCAGGTAGCGGCCGTAGGCGAGCGAGCTGTTCTCGCGGAACCCGATGGCCGCCACCACCCGGCCCGACTCCGCGTCCCACGACCCGACCAGGCGGTACCCCTGCGGCCGCTGGACCTCGTTCACCAGCCGCACGAATCCGGCCGAGGTCAGGTGTGGCCGCAGCTGTCGCATGGGATCGAACGCGAGCCAGGTACGTTCGGCCTCCAGCTCCTCTATCTTCACATTACGCTACGCTACAGCTCCATCGCGTGATGTGTGGACGGCGCCCCTGCTGCGTGGACGGCACCCCTCCTGTCCGACTCAGGCCGTCATACGGCCTCACCGAGGCTTTCCGCCGCCACGGCTCCGGTCAGGCGGGCGGCGACGAACCCGGCCACCCCGCGGACGAAGGCCAGCCGGTTCGCCCGCTCCGCGACCTCGTGGCCCTCCCCCTCGAACAGCAGGTACTCGCACGGCACCCCGCGGGCCCGCGCGGCCGCGACGGTCTGCTCGGCCTCGAACAGCGGGACATTGGTGTCGTTGGCCCCGTGCACGACCATCAGCGGGGCGGCGAGCGCGTCCATCCGGTGCAGCGGTGACAGTGCCCGCAGCAGCTCCCGGTCCGTCACCGGGTCGCCGTACTTGACGACCGCCGGCGCCCCGATCCACGGCTCGGTGTGCTGGTAGAAGGTCTCCAGGTCGGCCATGCCGCAGATGTCCACCCCGACCGCGAACAGGTCGGGGAAGGTGACGAGCGCCGCCAGCGTCAGGTACCCGCCGTAGGAACGGCCGGCCACGCCGATGCGGCCCGGCGCGGCCAGGCCCTCGTCGACCAGGTGGCGGACGGCGCTGGCGGCGTCGGTGATGCCGGCGAACCGGTGCTCACCGTGGTCCGCCTCCTCGAACGACCGGCCGAACCCGGTCGAGCCGCGCACGTTCGGAGCGAACACCGCGATGCCCTGCGCGAGCAGCGCGTGGAACAGCGGGTTCAGGACAGGGCGCTCCTGGGCCTCCGGGCCGCCGTGGAAGTACACGAGCGTCGGCAGCGGGCCCGGGCCGGCCGGCGGGCGGTACCACCAGCCGCTCAGCTCCAGCCCGTCGTGGGCGGGGAACCGCAGGCCGACCGGACGGACGAGCCGGTAGCCCACCGGCTGCGCCGGCGGCCCCGCGGGGCCGTGGTCGCCAGCGGCGCCGACGACCGCCAGGTCCACGACCGCCAGGTCCACGACCGCGCGGTCCACGGCCGCGAGGTCCACGGTCGGGTAGGCGGTGGGGGTGTGGGAGACCAGACATCGGTAGGCCGGCTCGCCGTCGGCCCGGGCGCCGGCCAGGTCGAAGGTCCACACCTCGCCGAGGGCCGTCAGGCCGGCGAGGGCCAGCATCAGGGTCGCGCCGTCGGCCACGCTCAGCAGGCCGGTGACCACCTCCCGCGGTGGCGGCGGCAGCGGCCGGGAGGCGCCCGTGGCGAGATCGCACAGCGCGAGCTCGCTGCGGCCGCCGGCGTTCCAGCTCAGCACGGCGGTGGCCGGGTCGACCAGGACGAGTCGTTCCAGATCGGCGTCGTCGCGCCCGGCCAGCAGCCGGGCGGGGCCGGGGGTGGCGTCCGCGTCGAGCGGAACCTCCAGCAGCCCGGGGCGCTCCCGGCCGAGATCGCAGGCGATCAGCACCCGGGAGCCGTCCGCGAGAAAGGTGCCGGCGAGCGCCGTCACCGTGCCGCCGGGCACCGCGGATCCGGCCGCCACCGCGTCGGCCGGCAGGACGTCCACCGGCTGGACGTCCACCGGCGGCACGTCGACCGGCTGGACGTCGATCTGCGTCACCAGGGCCCGGCGGGCCCCGCGGGGGCCCTCGCGCAGCAGCAGGCGCCACCGGCCGGCCGCCTCGTGCACGGCGCAGACCTGCAGGGCAAGACCGGCGGCGAGATGGCGGCGGCGCCCGGACAGGTCGACGGCGAGCGCGTGGGTCAGGCCGCTTCGGCCCGCCTCGGTGACCAGGAGCGCCGTACCGCCCGCGAGCCAGCGGACGGCCGTGGCCGCGACCGGGTCGGCCGGGTCCAGCCCTCCGGGCCGGGCGGCGCCGGCGCCGGCCAGCGTACGCAGCTCGGTGCCGTCCGGCCGGAGCACCCGGACCTCGGTGCGCTCCCCACCACCGGGCGCCACCACGACCGCGATCCAGGCACCGTCCGGCGACCACATCACCGACCGCACCTGGCCGGGGCCGGTGTCGACCACCCACTCGCCGCCGTCGGCCCCGCGGATCCACAGCGCCGGCGGGCCGGTGCGGTCACCGACGAACGCGAGGGTGCCGCCCGGCCCGGGTGAGGGGCAGCGCACGCTCGGCGGCGCCGCCCACTCGTCGACCAGGTCCCGCGTGCCGGCCCCGCCTCGCGGGACCGGCAGATCCGGAAACGGCACGTCCGGAAACGGCACGTCCGGGAACAGCGCGTTCGGGAACGGCACGTCCACCGCGAGGCTCTCCGGCCCCGGTGCGGTGGCCTGCAACGGAATGCCGGTGGAGACCGGGTCGGCCGGACGGAGCATTTACACCCCCTGTGTCTGCAACCACATCTCCAGCAGAGCTGCCTGCCAGAGCGCGTTCGCTCCCAACGTCGTGCGGTTCGAGTTCGGCTCGGCGAGCATCGAGTCGACCCAGTCCTTGCGGAACAGCCCGCGGGCCCGCGCCGCCGGGTCGGTCAGCGCGTCCGCGACCCGGCGCAGGAAGGGCCCGTCGAGATGACGGATGGCCGGGACCGGGAAGTATCCCTTCGGACGGTCGATGACGTCCACCGGCATCAGCGGACGGCTGAGATCCTTGAGGACGCCCTTGCCGCCCGAGGCGAGCTTGAACTCGGGCGGGCACGCCGCGGCCAGTTCGACCAGCTCGTGGTCGAGGAACGGGGTGCGGGCCTCCAGGCCGGCCGCCATGGTCATGTTGTCGACCCGCTTCACCGGGTCGTCGACGAGCATGACGGTGGAGTCGATGCGCAGGGCCGCGTCGACGGAGGTCGTGGCGCCGGGCTCGGCGAACCGCTCCGCGACGAAGTGGCGGCTGGCGTCGGCCTCGATGAGGTGGTGCGCCTCGACCATCCCGGGCAGGTCGCTGTGCGGGCGGTCGGCGAACACCCGCAGGTAGGCGTCGACGGCGTCGGCCCGCCCGACGCTGGCGAGCGGCGGGTACCAGGCGTACCCGGCGAAGACCTCGTCCGCCCCCTGCCCGGACTGCACGACCTTGACGTGCCGGGCGACCTCCTGGGAGAGCAGGTAGAACGCGACGCAGTCGTGGCTGACCATCGGCTCGCTCATCGCGGCGACCGCCGCGTCGATCGCGGGCAGCAGCCCGGCGCCGGGGACGCGGATCTGGTGGTGGTCGGTGCCGAAGCGGCGGGCGATGATGTCCGAGTAGTGGAACTCGTCGCCGGACTCGCCGCCGGCGGCCTCGAACCCGACGCTGAACGTCGCCAGGTCGCGCTGCCCGGCTTCGGCGAGCAGGGCGACGATGAGGCTGGAGTCGAGCCCGCCGGAGAGCAGCACCCCGACCGGGACGTCCGCGACCATGCGGCGCCGCACAGCGGTGCGCAGCCGCTCGCCGATCGCCTCCTGCCAGTCCTGCGCGGTCCAGTCGGCGTGCTCGGGCCGGCGGGTGAACTCCGGCCGCCAGTAGACCTCGTCGCGGGTGGTGCCGTCGGCCTCGATCACCCGGATGGTCGCTTGCGGCAGCTTGCGCACCCCGGCGAGGATGGTGTGCGGCGGCGGCACGACCGCGTGGAACGACAGGTAGTGGTGGAAGGCGACCAGGTCGATGTCGGAGGACACCTCGCCGCCGGCGAGCAGCGCCGGCAGGCTGGAGGCGAACCGCAGCCGGCGCGCGTCACGGGTCACGTAGAGGGGCTTGATGCCGAGGCGGTCGCGGGCGAGGACGAGGCGGCCGGTGTCACGCTCGTACACGGCGAAGGCGAACATGCCGGCGAAGTGGTCGACGCAGCGGGCGCCCCAGTGGTGGTACGCCTTGCCGATGACCTCGGTGTCGGAGGTCGAGAAGAAGCTGTAGCCGGCGTCGGCGAGCTGGTCCCGCAGCTCCTGGTAGTTGTAGATGCAGCCGTTGAACACCACGGTGAGCCCGAGTGCGGTGTCGACCATGGGCTGGGCGCCCCGCTCCGACAGGTCGATGATCCGCAGCCGCCGGTGCCCGAACGCGACCGGGCCGGACGACCAGGTTCCGACACCGTCCGGTCCGCGTGCGACCATCGCGGCGGTCATCCGCTCCACCGCGGCGACATCCGCCCCCCGGCCGTCGAACCTGAGTTCACCGCTCAGCCCGCACATGTTCCAGCTCCCGTCGATCGATCGGTCAGACGGTCGTTCTGCTCCTCCTCGGCGCGGCCCACCCGTGCGGGCCAGCAGAGACGGCGAAGGTCACGGTAGGACCCCGGAAACCGGACACGCCGGACGTACCGGACGTACGCAGCCGGTGACCGCGGCCTACCGCGCACCTACCTTCGACGGCCGAGGTTTCACCTCGATGACGCCGGTGTTGCAGTGCACGACAGCACTGCCGGCATCGCGGTGATCAGGAGCGGAGCAGCCAGGTGTCCTTGCACCCGCCGCCGCGCGACGAGTTGACGATCAGGCTGCCGGGTGGCGCCATCCGGCTGAGCGCGGCCGGCGCCACCACGGTCTCGCGGCCCGCGTAGACGAACGCCCGCAGGTCGACCGCGCACGGCAGGAACTCGCCGTCCACCCAGGTCGGATGGGTGGAGAGGGAGACGACCTCCTGGCCGACCCAGCCCCGCGGGTCGGCGGCGATCTGCTCCCGGGCCCGCGCCAGCTCCTCCGGCGTGGCAGCGGGCCCGATGAGCACCCCCGCGCCGCCGTAGCCGTCGACCGGCTTGACGACGAGCCGGTCAAGGTTGTCGATGACGTGGGCGCACTGCTCGTCGTCCCCGCAGACATAGGTCGGGACGTCGTCGAGCAGCGGCTGCTCACCGAGGTAGTAGGTGATCATCCGGGCGACGTAGGCGTACACCACCTTGTCGTCGGCGACCCCGTTGCCGAGCGCGTTGGCGAGCGCGAGCGACCCGGCCCGGACAGCGCGCAGCAGACCGGGCCCCAGCGGGGTCCCGTCGGCCCCGGGCAGGCCCATCAGCTCGTCCTCGTCGACCCGTCGGTACAGGACGTCGAGGCGCCGCCGCCCGCCGCCGGTGACCGCGTACAGGACGTCCCCGTCGACCAGGACATCCGCCGGGGTGAGCAGCGGGACGCCCATCTCCTCGGCGAGGAACGTGTGCTCGTAGTAGGCCGAGTCCTGCGGGCCGACGCTGAGGACCGCCACCGAGGGCTCGCCGCGCACCGCCGGCGGGGCCGCGGCGACCAGCGCCTCGTGCAGCAGGGACGGCACCGCGTCGACCCCGAGGATGGCACCCGGCGGGTTGAGTTCGGGCAGCGCCGCGCGGGTCAGCTGCCGGCTCTCGATCGCGTAGGCGACCCCGGACGGCACCCGCAGGTTGTCCTCCAGGACGAGCCAGCCGCCGTCACCGCCGCGGACGAGGTCGATGCCCGCCACGGTGACCCGGACGCCGCCGGACAGCGGGGAACCTTCCCGCGACAGCAGGCGGCCGGCGTGGCGCAGCCCGGGTGAGTCGTTGACCACCCAGGGCGGGATGACGCCGTCGGCGACCGCGGCCCGCTCGGAGTAGGTGTCGCGCAGGAACGCCTCCAGCGCGCGGACCCGCTGGGTGAGCCCGGCCTGCAGCCGCTCCCAGTCGCCGGCCGTGACGATCCGCGGCACCAGGTCGAACGGGAACGGGCGCTGCTGTGACTCGCCGGCCACCCGGAAGACCACGCCGCGGTCGATCTGCTCGGCTTCCATGGCCTCGCGGCGTTCCGCCAGCACAGCCGGCCCGAGGCGCTCCAGGGTGCGCGCGACACCACGGTAGGCGACCCGCACCTGTGCCTCTCCCCCGCACTGCCCGTCGCCACCGCCGCGCTCGCCGTCGCTCTGCGCGCCGGACTCGACAACCTCGACGACCTCGTCGAACCCGGTAGGGCGGTAGCCCCGGAACAGCGGCCGCGCCGACGCCGGGCGGGCCGCGGAGGGGACACCCGGCGGGTCCACCGACGGCGGCGGTGACTCGCGGGTCTCGGCGAGCAGCAGGTCGGCGACGTCGGTCAGCCGGCCGCGGCGGGCGAACGCCCGGCGCTGCCGGGAGGCCGCGCTGCCACGCCCGACGGCGGCCTCGGCGAGGTGGCGGACGAGCTCCCAGTCGCCGACGCGCTCCAGGTCCGGGCGGACCTCGGCGAGCAGCCGGTGCAGCAGCTCCTCCGCCGGCACGCTGCCGGTGCCCGAGGTGTCGACCAGGTCGCCCTCGATACCGGAGCGGGCGGCCCGCCAGGTGGCGGCGCGCAGCAGCTCCGCCCGGGGTGGCGGCGGCGGGGTGCCCGCGTGGATGGCGTCGATCGCGTGGCACACCAGCCCGCGGAACAGCCCGGCGATCAGGATCACGGTGTCGACGTCCGGGCAGGCGTCGCAGATCCGCAGCTCGACGGTGGGCAGGTGCGCCGAGGGACGGACGTCGAAGTACACCATCCCCGGGTCGCTGATCACGCCCGACTTGACCAGGTCCGCCACGAGCTGGTCGTACTCGGCCGCGGTGCTGAACGGGCCGGCCACGCCGGCGGTCGGCCAGCGCTGCCAGACGAGGGTGCGCATGCTGGCGTAGCCGCTGTCGGCACCGTTCCAGTACGGGGAGCTCGCCGAGAGCGCGAGCAGCATCGGCAGCCACGGGGCCACCCAGGAGGTGACCGCCATCGCCAGATCCCGGTCGGCGACGTCCACGTGCACCTGGGCGCCGCAGATCAGCTGCTCGTGTGCGAGGAGCTGGTACTCCTCCGCCATCTGGATGTACCGCGGGTCCCGCGAGACATCGTGCGGGTCCTCGGCGATGAGCGGGACGGTGCCCGCGCCCACCGGGCCCAGCCCGAGGGGCTCGGCGACGGCGGCGAGCCGCCGTCGCAGATCCACCAGATCGGCCCGCAGGTCGGAAAGATCCGTCCAGGGCCGGCTGTTGGTCTCGACCACGGACCGCAGGAGCTCCGGGGAGAACTGGTCGTCGGGAAGCCCGCGCAGTATCTCCTCGGCCCGAGGCGAGAGCCGCCGGGTCCGCAGATCGAGGATGTGAAACTCTTCTTCAACACCGACCGCCGCAATCCGCGCGTCGCTCATGAATACCTACACTAGGGCCGACGGGTTACAGGGATATGTCCTGGGCGTGTCACCGCTCGCCCTCGTCCGTACAATCATGGGCGGGATGTCAGGTGTTGTCGGGCACTCGCCGGAAATCCTCGACGCCGCGGCCACGCCACGGTCTCGCCTGTTCACATCGGCTCCGAACTGATCAGGCGCGGCCGGCCGCACATGGCGGTTTCCATGTGGGCCGGATCCGCGGACGGTCCCGCTGCTGCCCGGTCAGGGCGTGAGCGGACGACGCCTGCGTGCCGGCCACGGCGAAGCGCCGCCTCCGCCAGCAGGGCTCTTATTACCCACCGAGAAGGTGTTTAAACCATGACGAATCGCCCGGAGCGGCTGTGGATTTACTGCTCCCACGCCCGGACGGCGGGCCGGGGCGAGGCAACCGACCGACCACGGAACGAGAGCCAGCGCCACGATCCGTCACACGAACTCGGGCGAGAAAGCTCACAGCACGACCAATCGGGCCCGCCCCGGTGCCACTGACCGGAGTGCGCCGCGGCAGCACCCGAACACGACCCGGAAGCGTCTCCGGCACGTTTTCCGGCATCCCTCTGATTCCGGAAAACGGCCAGGACGGATACGGAAGGTAGATACCGGGAAAGAATCCGCAGGAAGGCAGCGGAGACCTGACGGATTCCGTCGACCGCCACCACTCTCCGACGCGCCGCCTGTCGGCTATGCCCCGTCCGGCGGCTCCCCGCTGCCGGCCTGTCCACCGGAGCCGACCGCGGACAGGTCACGGCGGAGCGCGGCGCCGGGCGGATCGCCGACGGGAGTCACCCGCAGCTTCGTGACCGGGAGGGCGGCGCGGATCTCGGCGGCGAGCAGGTTCCAGTCGGCCACCCTCGCGGACGTCGTCCGGAAGGCGAGGCCGATGCGCCGCCGCGGCGGCGGGTCACGGAAGGTGGCCGTCGCCAGGCCGCGCCCCTCCCCCACCTCGACGCCCACCGCCGCGGCCGGCACCAGTGTCAGACCCAGGCCGCCGGCGACCATCTGCACGATCGTGGAGAGGCTGGCGCCGCGCAGCGCGCTGCGCTCCCGGGCGCCGGCCTCACGGCAGACGTCCAGTGCCTGCGCGCGGAAGCAGTGCCCGTCCTCGAGCAGCAGCAACTCCTGGCCGCTGAGCGCGCCCACCGGCAGCCCGCTGCCGCCGGCCATCGGGTGGTCGGCGGGCGTGACCAGGACGAAGTCCTCGTCGTAGAGCGGCAACTCAACCACGCCCGGCTCGTCGTTCGGCAGGGCGAGAAGCGCGAGGTCCAGTGCGCCGCCGCGGAGCTCCTCCAGCAGCGCATGGGTCTGCGCCTCGCGCAGCCGCAGCCGCGCCTCCGGGCGCCGGGCGCGCAGCGACGGCAGCAGCCGGGGCAGGAGATAAGGAGCCACCGTGGGGATCACACCGAGGCGGATGTCGCCGGTCAGCGGCTCCCGCGCGCTCACCGCGAGCTGGGTGATGTCGTCCAGCGCGCCGAGCACGCCACGGGCACGACGCACGATCTCCTCGCCCAACGGGGTCAACAGCACACTACGGGTGGTCCGTTCGACGAGCTGGATGCCCAGGGTGCGCTCCAGCGCCGCCACGGCGCTGGACAGGGTGGGCTGACTGACGTGCAGCGAGGCCGCGGCCCGACCGAAGTGCCGGTGATCTGCGACACCCACCAGCGCCCGCAGCTGCGCGAGGGTGGGCTGAGGTTGAGCCATAGCCTCAAGCTATCAGACTGCCAGAATCTTTCGATTTCACTTCTCAGTCCGCTGTCGTAAGAGTGGAGCCGCGCCCCACCGCGGGGCGCTCTGAGAGGAGAAACTCCGGATGCTGACCGTCGGCGACGTCTTCCCCGCCTATGACCTGACCGGTGTCGTCACCACCAACCCCGACACCGCCTTCGTCCAGGAGACGTCCAGCAGCCGTCCCGGGCAGTGGCGGGTCGTGTTCTTCTGGCCGAAGGACTTCACCTTCGTGTGTCCCACCGAGATCGCCGCGTTCGGCCGGCTCAACAGCGAGTTCGCCGACCGCGACGCCCAGGTCCTGGGCGTCTCGACGGACAGCGAGTACGTCCACCTCGCGTGGCGGCAGAACCACGAGGACCTGCGGGACCTGCCCTTCCCGATGCTGTCGGACATCAAGCGCGAGCTGACCCAGGCCGCCGGCGTGCTCGGCGCCGACGGCGTGGCGCAGCGAGCCACCTTCATCATCGACCCGGACGGCGTCATCCAGTTCGTCATGGTCACCGCCGGCAGCGTCGGGCGGAACCCGGCCGAGGTGCTGCGTGTGCTCGACGCCCTGCAGACCGACGAGCTGTGCCCGTGCAACTGGCAGAAGGGCGAGGCCACCCTCGGCGGCGGCGCGGCCGCTCCGGTGGAGGTCGCGGCGTAATGGGAGTCGCCCGGGTGCGGGAGCAGCTTCCCGACTACGCCAAGGACATCCGGCTCAACCTCGGCTCGGTGACCTCGCAGTCGCAGCTGAACACCCAGCAGCTGTGGGGCACGGTGCTCGCCGCCGCGATCGCCAGCCGGGGCGCCACCGTGCGTGCCGAGCTGGAGGCCGAGGCACTGGAGCACCTCACCCCCGAGGCAGCCACGGCGGCACGGACCGCCGCGGCCCTCATGGCGATGAACAACGTGTACTACCGGACGCTGCACCTGCTGGAGGACAAGGAGTACTCCAGGCTGCGCGCCGGACTGCGGATGAACGCCATCGCCAACCCGGGAGTCGACAAGATCGACTTTGAGTTGTGGTCGCTGGCGGTCTCGGCGGTCAACGGGTGCGGGATGTGCCTGACCGCGCACGAGCACGAGCTGCGCGAGCGGGGGGTGTCCCGGGAGGTCATCCAGGACGCGATCCGCGTCGCCTCCGTCATACACGCGGCGGCGGTGACCATCGAGGCGCACGAACAGGTTCCGGCGACGGCCTGAGTCCCGGCCGGAGCCAGCTCCGGCACTCGCCCTCCAGGGCCCGGCACCGTGGCAGCCACTGCCACGTGCCGGGCCCTGCCGTGTCCCGTGGCCGGCCTGCCCAGCTGCCACAGCTGCGCCGGCGGGCGGCGGGCGGCGGGCGGCGGTACGACACATCAGGCGACGCGCCGGATGCGTGACTGCGACGCGCCGGACGCGTGATGGCAGTCGTCCGGCCACGGGAGCGACCCTGCGTGATCGCACGGTGCGGTGCCACCCGGCCCGACCGGGTACCGACCGGGCGCGCCCGCAGCCGCCCCACCACCGACGAGTCCGCTCAGCACGCGGATCGCCGGCCACACCGGGCGGCGGGCGGCACGACCGGGACCACGGACCGCGGATTCGATGTCGCCACTTTGAGTAACCATGACGCCGCATTGCGACTAGCCAGTTCCGGTTTACAGCGTGGTCTGATTCCTCGCACGCCAACCAAGCCGACCATCTGGTGCCAGAATGCATCTTCACAAGCACGCCAGGTAGTCGACCTGAGGTTTCGACCGCCGGGCGACGTGACGAGGCCCGGCGGGTGACCGCCGATCCGCCTGGTCGCCCGACCGGGCAGCCGGCCAACGCCGGGCGTGCACATCAACACCGCCGACGTACCGGTCACCGCAGGCCAACCGCGGCGGCGGCTTGAGAAACTGGGGGAGCACCGTCATGGCGTTACTGAATCCGGCCAACATCAGTGCGGTGCGCGGGGGACACACGTTGCGTGTGCCCCGGCGCGGCGGCGAGCCCGTGAGCGGCGCGCCCGCCGACGGGTCGGGCGCCGGTGCCGCGGGTCCACCACGCATCAACCCGCTGTCCGAGAACAAGGTCGGCCAGCAGGTCAGAGTGCCGAAGACCGCGGAACTCGTCGCAGCCCAGCTCCGCCGCCAGATCGTCCGCGGTGAACTCGTCGAAGGCGACGCCCTGCCCCCCGAAGCCGTCCTCATGGAACAGTTCGGCGTCTCCCGCCCCACCCTGCGCG